>JBIKYZ010000341.1:0-4900 GCA_044354985.1 Pseudanabaena sp.
GTCGCACTAAAATCTCTGGTGCTCAGTGGAACAAAGAAAATGTCCCTCAGGTGCTTGCCCATCGTTGTGCTTATCTCAATGGTTTATTGGCTTTCTAGACTATCCCAAAAAAGTGACATGCTCCCATATCTTGTGCCGTAAATCAAGCGAATATGCTGTCATATTTTGTTTAATTTTAGTGATGCTTTAGATTACTAGACTTGTGGCGCGTTTGATCGGTATTTGCTGTAAATGGTTTCTAATACTGTAAAAACCAGATTGCCGTACCGCCCACATAGCGGGCGGTACGGCAAGTTAGCCAGCTCACTACACATGTGAATTACAATCCTGCAAACCATTCATAACCCTCATCTACCCAATACCCTCGACGTTGTTGGACTAGTTCATTGGTGAAGCTCACACGAATCACCCATTTTGACTGCTTGTAGCCAAGCTTAATTGGAGAAGCTAAACGTAAAGGCGCGCCATTCTCAATTGGGAGATCTTGACCATTTTTTTGATAGGCGAGTAAAGTTTGCGGATGTAAAGCTGAAGCTATATCCCAACTCTCGTAATAATTATCGGCAGATTCAAAATAGACATAACGCGCTCCTGCCTTCGGTTGAACTAACTTTGCTAGATCGTATAGACGCACGCCTCCCCATTGCACGATCGCAGCCCAACCTTCTACACATACATGTCGAATCACCATTGATATTAATGGCAATGCTTGAATATCTTTCATGCTCAATTGCATGGGACGTTCCACAGCACCGTCAACTATTAATTTAAATGAATTGGGATTGATGACAGGTGTAGTATCGAAAGAGTTAATCAATAATGCATTGGGTTCAATCGCACTAATTGGATATTCTGGGCTAGGCGTTTTTGCTTGGAAAATCAATTCTTCAATACTTTGGTTGAGCGGCTCAAATAAAGCTCTCACATTTCCTGATTGTTGATTGAGCGGCTTAAAAATCGGACTTACTCTACTAGAATCACTAGAGCAACTTCCCAAAAACAAGCCCATTCCCGACAAGCTAGCATATTGCAAGAGCTGACGACGCGAAAACCGACGGTGCAGATGTTTATCAAATTGCATTTTTTATAACCTTTATAGAATTGTTGGACAGCGCTTCGCGCTGTCCATATTTGTAACTAACTGATGTTACGTGGAAGTTTCTAATCCCCTCACCCCTAGCCCCTCTCCCAAAGGGCGAGGGGAACAAGAATTTTCTGGATTTTGCTCCCCCTCTCCTCTCTGGGAGAGGGGGCTGGGGGGTGAGGGAAATCTTCATTCCACGTAACATCAGTAACTAAATAAACATAGAGCGAATCATCTTTAATCCGCCTACTCGAAAGGATAGAAAGATATGCGCGATCGCAAAAATTAGCACAATCGGAATCGTCAGAAAATGCGCGACACGGAGATTTTGCCAACTGCCGAATAAGCCTGAAATCCATGCAAATTGCACGGGCTTGTACATGCATAAACCAGAAAGAATCGCTAACAACAAAATTGGCACGATCGCTGTATAAGCAATGCGATGCCATGCGTAAGTTTTGCGCTTAGGATTTTTAGCTTGGAGCACTTGAATATCTTTGTCAGACGCAAATCGATGCTTCCAACGGCGGGTAATAAAAATGTAGATTCCATAGATCAAGAGGCTCAAGGAAAACAGCCACATTGATGCGAAATGCCAATTTCTGCCTGCGCCTAGCCAACCGCCTAAAAGTAATTCTTTGGGAAATCGCCAACCCGCACGCCCACCAAAAACTGGATTGGCGTTATAAATTTGCAGACCACTGGCCGTCATCAAAATGAGCGCGATCAAATTAAAGGAATGGAACGACTTGGCGATGATCGCTTGCTTGGGCGTAGGGGAAGGTTTCTTACTCATAATTTGTTACAGATTTGATAAAGAACCAAATTGTCTGTGGCGCGGCTTCTCCGCACTACAAATGATTTATTTTAGAGTTTTATAAAGGTGATGTCGGGAAATATGGCGCTAACCAAAGCTGTATCTTTACATCCCAACCCAATAGAATCGCGATCGCGGTTAGAGAGATCATTGCGCCGCCAATTCTCTGCAAAAGTTGACTACGCGATCGCAATTTTAGAAATGATTTACTGAAATATCGACTCGCATAGGCAAGCAACAATATCGGCAATCCTGTTCCGAATCCATAGACAAGTAGCAAAATGAAAGCGGTGAAGATCTCATTGTCGGCGGCGGCAAGAATTAAAATGCTGCCGAGGACGGGGCCAGCGCAAGGTGTCCATAACAAGCCTAATTGTGCACCTAACCAATATTCTCCCGATAAGTTAGCCTTGGTCGGCTCTTTGACTTTAAATGCAGGGAACTTACTGGATATTTTGCTGGTGAAAAGATAGCTCAATTTCGGGAAAATCGAGAGCAATCCTAACGCTAGCAAAAAGAAGATCGCGAAGTTGCGAATAATATTGCTTAAATCTGTGAGCCAGTTACTGGCAATTCCTAACAAACTACCCGCGATCGCAAATCCGCTAATTAACCCAGCCACTAAAGCCAATGGCCCATAGCGATGAGTTTGCAATGACCTCCCAACAACAATCGGCAAAATTGGCAAAATGCATGGGGAGAAGGCAGTTAACAAACCACCTAATATTGCTAAACCGATTGATAGTGGCGAAAGTGAGAGCGACATGCGCTTAAGTCCTAGCCCAATAATTGCTTGATGGTTTGCTCGGTGCGATCGTAAGCTCCTTCGCCAATATGGTCATAGACGAGATTGCCTTGGCGATCGGCTAAATAAAGATGCGGCCAATATTCATTCCCATAGGCTCTCCAAGTTTTAAACTCGTTGTCAATCGGAACTGGATAAAGGATACCGTGTTTTTGCATAGCATCTTTGATATTGTTTGCATCGCGCTCAAAGGCAAACTCTGGAGTATGCACACCAATAATCTTTAATCCTTTGGAAGCATAGCGATCGTGCCATTTGGTGACATAGGGTAATGTGCGCTGGCAGTTGATGCAGCTAAAAGTCCAAAACTGAATTAAGACGACATTTCCCTTTAGTTCCTGAGTAGTCAAGGGATTAGAATTTAACCATTGAGAAATGCCTTGAAACTCTAGTAATTTTTGACTACTAGCTTTAGATTTTTGATCCACTGTATTAACTTCAGAACTATTTGGTTTGGTCGTATCTGCTGTTGGAGTTGATCCTACCGATGTTTTGGAAGCGGTAGCTGTAGATGGACTTGTTGAGCCAACTTGAGCAGCACATGCAGTACTCCATATTCCTAAAGCTCCCAAACCTAAATAAGTTAAAAAACGACGACGACGCAGCAATCTTACATTCACAATATGGTCTCCAAATCAAACTATTGATGATTGCTAAACTTTGTATACATTGCCAACATTAAAATTGATTGAGGAATCGCTTAGATTTCCCTTAAGAATAAGATTAGTTCTTGAATGTTGTTAGACTCAAGACAGGGGAGCAAAACCAAAAGTAGCGTTAAACTTACGACACCAAATGGCTATAGACTTGAAGCTATCTGGTTGAACATTTTTGGGAATCTCGTAGCGCTGCTTACCATTGAAACTTTTGAGAGGAGCAATTAATGCATAATCATTCTCAGCGATCGCATAATCAGGTGGTTTAGATATATTCAGAATATTTGGCGATCGATGCAATATCACAAATAGATCTGGCCCATTTTCAGAGGTCTTAAATCCTTCATCAAGTTCAATAAAATAAGTTCCATTTTCTTGAACAACTTTAGCCTTGCCATTAGTTGTATGCTCTGCACTAATAAAACTCCCAGATCTCGATTTTGCGCCAGCTTTTGTACTAGTTTCTACTGGTGTAGAAGCAACTGGTGCAGGAGAAACTGAAGTAGAAGAAGCTGGTGTAGAAATCGTCTCGGCTTGGGAAGTTTTTTGGCTATTTGCAGGGATAGAAGTACAACCCAATATTAAAACCACAGCCGCAGTAGCCAAACTGAAATTCTTTGTAGTCATAAATTTTATAGATATGCCGAAAATAGACTCTAGAGACAATCCATTAGCTTTGATTTTGCCATAGGCAAAACTAAAGCTCTCATCCATACTGTAATTGTTTTTTGTTTCTTATATTTAGCAAATGAGTATGCACTCATTTGCTAAATATAAGAAACTATTGTTTAGGGGCATCAGCAGGCTTACCATCTTTCATGGCATCACCTTTCATCGCATCGCTTTTCATCGCGTCAGTAGGCTTACCATCTTTCATCACATCGCTTTTCATCGCATCATTCTTCATCGCATCAGATGGCTTAGCCTCATTCTTCATAGCGTCGCCAGTTTTATCTTTCATAGCATCGCTTTTCATCGCATCAGCAGGCTTACCGTCTTTCATAGCATCGCCTTTCATTGCGTCATTCTTCATAGCGTCGCCAGTTTTATCTTTCATAGCATCGCCTTTCATGGCATCATCAGGCTTGGCGGCTGGAGTGGATTGAGTTTCAGGGGTTGCTTGAGGTGTGGGGGTAGCAGAACATGAAACAATTCCAGCAGTCAAAGCCAAACCAGCAATAAGTCCAAGAAATCTATAATTCATCGTTGTAAGCTCTCAATCCAAAAAAATTAGTGGAGAGTAATCCTTTCAGGGTTTACTTATTTGATATACGAATGAGTTTGCAAATTGGATGAAGTAATTTTTAGGGAAGAAACAACTTTGATGTGGAGATCCATGTTATTAGCTCTTAAAAACCTCCTGACTACAGTTTTATCAATTGCCGCTGTAGCTCTGGCAGGCATGGCTTCTGGATTAACTCGGGAACTATTGCGCGGCAAAAAACACTCTGATGTGGGAGTACCAATGTACGCAAATAATGACATCGCGACTCTCGCAGGGCTTCTAGTATTCGTAATAGTCTTGTTTGGATTGCTAT
>JBIKYZ010000342.1:0-4882 GCA_044354985.1 Pseudanabaena sp.
TGTGCTACTCTTGGTTTAGTTTCGATGAAGCAATTACGTTCAAACTTTGTTTCAGTATACATTCTCAGACTCTTTTATCTAAATCAAATCTCTGGATTTTCTATCTGCGTAAGGTGAGTTAAAGCTTCAACTTCGATGGGGTCGCCCAAGGGGGTTGCGGTTCCATGAGTTTCGATATAAGAGATGGATTCAGGATGGATACCAGCCGAAGCTTGCGCCATCGTGATTGCCCCCGTCTGTCCGTTGACGCTTGGTGCGGTGAAGCTCACCTTATCCGTCCCATCATTATTCATGCCTACGCCTTTAATCACAGCGTAGATGCGATCACCATCCTCTAATGCTTCTTCCAATCTTTTTAACATGACAATACCCGCACCACTATTAAACATGGTTCCTTGAGCATTGACATCAAAGGGACGACAACGCCCATCAGGGGAAAGCATACTGCCTTCTTGGTAGAGATAGCCTCGATTTTGAGGGGTGGTAATGCAAATCCCCCCCGCTAGGGCAATATCACATTGATTACTCATTAATCCCTGAAATGCTTGAATTACAGCAACTAGAGATGTTGAGCAAGCGGTATTAATGCTGAGACTAGGGCCAGTCAGCCCTAATTTATAGGAGGTGCGCGTAGTTACAAAATCCTTCTCATTGGCTAGCATCGTCTGAAATTCACCCAGTCGATTGATGATTTCAGGACGACCGCAGATGTGATGCTCAAAGTATGTATTTTGTCCAGAGCCAGCATATAACCCGATCGCACCATCGTAAGATTCTGGCATGTAGCCCGCATTTTCCAAGGCTGTATAAGCTAACTCTAGAAATACTCTTGCCTGTGGGTCCATGACTTCGGCTTCTCTAGGACTAATTCCAAAAAAACTTGCATCAAAGGTTTCGGCTCCTTCAATAATGCCCCTAACACGAACATAGTTAGGGTCAGTACGTAATTCGACATCAACACTTGGATCGATTTCTGAATCAGTAAAAGTAGTGCAGGATTCTATCCCATTACAGAGATTCTGCCACAGGGCTTCGATAGTATCAGCCCCTGGGAAACGCCCTACCATACCAATAATTGCAATGCCATCGGAGTTGATCTTTGGTGCTTTTTGTAGGAAGCGATCGCGTTGTTTGTTTTTTGGTTGGGGGTGCTCTAACTGCCTGTGTTCTTCGTGATCGAGGTACTGCGCCAATGTGCGGATGGTGGGATATTGATAAAGCTTAACAGCACGGAATTCAGAACCTAGCTGTTTTTGAACTCTCGTCACCATCTGCAAGCCCAACAGCGAAGTACCACCAATGTCAAAGAAATTGTCTTCAATCCCAACCTGATCTAAGCCCAAAACGCCACACCAGATTTCGGCAAGTATCCTTTCTTTAGGGGTATTGGGGGCAATAAAGTTATCCCCAACTCCTATAGAGACAGGTGCTGGTAAAGCACGACGATCCGCTTTGCCATTAGGTGTGAGAGGTATTTTGTCTAAGACGACAATCGCCGCAGGAATCATGTAATCAGCTAATTGATCTTGCAAATAAGACTTAATGAGATTGATGTTGGGAGATTGCTCAGATTTTGGTGTTATGTAAGCAACCAGTCGCTTACTGCCTGGAATATCCTCACGCACGATCACTACGGCATCCCGAACGCTTTCATGATGGCTTAAAGCTGCCTCTATTTCACCTAATTCAATGCGGAAACCACGAATTTTAACTTGATTATCTAGCCTTTCAACAAACTCAATCGTGCCATCGGGCAACCAGCGCACCCGATCGCCTGTTTTATAAAGTCGTTTTGGAGAATCAGCACTGAATGGATCGGGAATAAATTTCTCAGCAGTTAGATCGGGACGATTGATATACTCGCGAGCTAGTCCTGCCCCACCAACATGAAGTTCTCCCAATACACCAATGGGAACAGGCTCACCATGAGCATCGAGAATATAAACCTGAGTATTCGCGATCGGTCTACCAATGGGAACTGATGTCACTTGATCGCCCAATGGTCGAGGAATACGGTAGCAGCAAGTAAAGGTCGTATTTTCCGTAGGACCATATCCATTAATTAGCTGTGTCTCAGGAAGATGTTTTTGCGCCAGCCGAATAAAGCTCGGAGAGAGCGCCTCACCACCCGTGAGTAGTTCTTTCACTCCTAAAAGAGATTCAGGAGCTTCCGCAATGATCGTGTTAAACAATGCGGCAGTCAGCCACATGGTGGTAACCCCGTAAGTTTGAATAACTGTTTTCAAGTCTTGGGGATCGGGAATGCCATCACTAGGGAATAAAACACAACAACCACCATGAAGCAACGCTCCCCAAATCTCTAAAGTAGCAGCATCAAAAGAAATAGGTGCTAGTTGTAATAAAGTCTGATAGCCATCTAGCTCTGTAAAACTAGTACCAAAAACTAGTCTGGCAACGGCTCGGTTAGGAATAGCAACTCCTTTAGGACGACCAGTAGAGCCAGAGGTATAGTTAACATATGCCAAGCTATCAGCATTGACCTTTATTGCCTCTGGAATACCTTCAGTAATTTCCTTACCCCAATCCGTTTCTAGACATATGTGATTGAGTAGGAGGTAGGCGATCGCGTAGATGTGACTGCGTAATTAATACGGGAGCTTGAGTATCCTCTAGCATAAAAGCAAGTCGCTCTTGTGGATAAGCTGGATCAAGAGGGACGTAGACTCCACCTGCTTTGAGAATTCCGATAATAGCGACGATTGTCTCAATCGATCTTTCTATACACATCGCCACAAATGTCTCTGCACCTACTCCAAGACGTTGTAGCTCACAGGCAAGAATATTCGCACGTCTGTCTAATTCTTTATAAGTCAGTCTTATTGGAGCTTCTGCGTTGAGGGATGGCAGAATTAAGGCAATCTTGTCAGGAGATTTTGCTACCTGCTCTGCAAAGATTTGATGAATTGTCTGGTCTGAAGGATAGGCTACTTGAGTATTGTTCCACTCAATTAAAATCTGATAACGCTCGGCAGTGGTTAACATTGGCAAACTTGCAAGTTTCTGCTCAGGATTCGTGACCAGACTTTCTATCAAGGTTTGCAAATGCCCCAAAAGACGATTAATTGCAGCTTCTTGAAAACGATTGCGATCGTATCTAAGTTGCAATGTTAAATTTGTTTCTACCTTTACACCAAGAGTAATTGGGGAGTCGGGTATTGCCGCAGACAATTGTTCTAGATCATCCAATATCACCAAAGTCTCAAATAGTGACATGTTTGCGGGAATATCACTCCATGCTTGAATTTGACTTAGAGACACTTGAGAATATGTTTGAGCAATCTTCCACTGTTCTTGAATCTGGAGTAGCCAAGTTAGACCCGATGTATTAGGATTAATCTTGATGCGAAAGGGGATGGGTTGATTTTTTGTATTCTCTTCACTTGATATCACAGTGGTTGAGATGAACTGAAAGCCAAAGACAATATCTTCATCTCCACTGTAGCGATGGAGAAGTAAAGCCCAAAGCCCTTGCAATATCGATGCAATATCTAGATTTTGTTCTCGAATAAACTTATTAAAAATAGAAGTTAAAGATTCATTGAGACAAGCAATAGTTGTCTGATACTCAGGTACTGAAAGATGCTCTTTAGCCCTTACAGAATCTCCACCCAAAAATGTGCTTGCATTGACTCCCTTTAGAAACTGCTCCCAGAAATGCTCTTGGCTAGTAAAAGGAGATTTTGGCATAGATTCTGTATGTTGAACATCCATTTCAGCACTCATTTCCATCAGAAGTCACAATGAATAGCATGTAAGGTTAAATGTAATTGAGTATACTTAATTACATTTAAAATACTCTCAAGTTAAAATTAGAATCTAGCATTTTATATCACATTTGTAAATCCATAGTTATTTAGAAATTGGTAGAAAGACGGGATAATAAAGTTATAGAAGTTATAGGAAAGTTATAGATAGGTTATTCAGTTGTTTTTGGATTAACTCTATACTTACTACATAGCTATAGTCTAGACGGTAAGATATCTATCATGATTTCAAATTATAATTGACTTATACTAAAGACCAAATTTGTTATGTAAAGAAACCTTACATAATTTAATAATTATTTCAAATCATGGCTATTCAGAATAGCTACGTTTGAGGTTCTTTATAAAATAAATTGATGAGTCTCTAATGGCTATTTTTTCATCATCGGTTTTGTTTTCATAAGCATGAATCATTAGCGATACCCTGCCATTCTCGATAAAGCTATCACGATGCTGATCGACAAAATTCCAGTACAGATAATTAAAAGGACAAGCAGAGCTACCCGTTTTTTGCTTCACATCATAGGTGCATTGTGAGCAGCAATTACTCATTTTGTTAATGTAATTTCCCCCTGATACATAGGGCTTAGAGGCAAGTATGCCACCATCAGCAAAGGTAGCCATGCCTAGAACATTAGGAAGCTCAACCCATTCGTAGGCATCGACATAGGCAAGCCAAAACCAGTAATTTAGCTGACGCGGATCTGTATTTGTGAGATTGCTAAAGTTACTTAAAACCATCAGTCTCTGAATATGATGTGAATAGCCATAATTTAGAACATTAGTGACAGCATCTTTTAGACAGATTAAATCGGTATTAGCATCCCAATAAAGTTGCGGTAAGTTATTAAAAAATTCAAAATAATTACTCTCTCGCACTTGTGGCATTTGTGCTTCATAGTAAACACGAACATATTCGCGCCATCCTAAAATTTGACGAATAAAACCCTCAACAGAGTTAAGAGGAACTATGTTGGCTCATCTAGGTAAATAGGTGGAAGGAGGCATAAGAAGACGACGAAGGAAATCAAAATCAATCCAGCTAAGATTGTATGCCCACTCAAACATGGCTACATATAGATACAAATACTTTTTGC
>JBIKYZ010000108.1:0-15830 GCA_044354985.1 Pseudanabaena sp.
GACAATTATTGGCATAATGGGTTTAGGGATAATGATTTGTTTTCGGTTGAAAGTTGAAACTCTCATTATCCCTTTTCGCTTAATCCCGCTCTTTCTTTGCTTCAATCTTGTCCAAAGTCCAATGATTGATCAATTCAATCCATCCCATACTGCGTTAGCGATCGCCATTAGTAGTAACCAAAATATGACCAAGCTCGTAGCCATCAATAAGCTGGTCAATTCAGGGATTGTAGGCATCAATGCGCGTAATCGCGAACAGAAATTTGCCCTCGATCTTTTGCTCAATGATGCAATTCCCTTGGTGACTCTCGTTGGTAAAGCTGGAACTGGCAAGACTTTATTAGCGATCGCGGTGGGATTGCACAAAGTTGCCGATGAGCGAGTATATACCAGACTGTTGATCTCGCGTCCTGTAATTCCTATGGGTAAAGACATTGGCTTTCTCCCAGGAGACATCAAAGAAAAACTCACGCCTTGGATGCAACCGATTTACGATAATTTTGATCTGATTTTTGGCTCGCAGTCTCCTAAAGATCCTAAAGAAAAGCGAAGTCTTCATCCCCATACTCGACGAGGACATGAAGATCTAATGGAAAGAGGACTGCTTCAGATTGAACCTCTCACTTACATTCGAGGACGAACTATTCCTCAGCAATTTCTGATTGTGGATGAAGCCCAAAACCTCACGCCCCATGAGCTTAAAACTATTCTTACCCGTGCTGGTGAAGGGACAAAAGTAGTTCTAACAGGTGACCCTGAGCAAATCGATAATCCCTATATCGACGCTGCAAGTAACGGGCTAACCTATGTGGTTGAACGATTTAAAAATGATCCTCTGGCGGGGCATATTACCCTTAGTAAGGGTGAACGCTCTCAGTTAGCAGAACGTTCTACCGAACTTCTTTAAGCCCAAAAAGATGAGATGCGGCACAAAGTGCCGCATCTCATCTTTTTGTTTTTATGCGACGATGATGCAACAAGGAAAAAAGCTAAACTAAGGCAGTAATTTGTTGTTGTAGATCCAATCATTCTTCTTGAGTCAATTCTTCATGAGCTATCTCGAAACTACCGCCGAATTTTATGCGGAAGCCGCAAAAACTCCACAAGTTGGTTTGTGCTGTATCAGCACACCACCAATGCAATATCCAAATCTCAAAATCCCTCAAATCATTGAGCAGATGAATTATGGCTGTGGGACAACCATCCATCCTACAGAATTACGCGGAAACCCAACAGTACTTTATATTGGCGTTGGCGGTGGTTTAGAGGCTCTTCAATTTGCGTATTTCTGTCGCCGAAAAGGAGGTGTGATCGCCGTCGATCCTGTTGCGGCGATGCGCGAAGTTGCTGGACATAATTTGCAATTAGCGGCTCAAGAGAATGATTGGTTTGATCCTGATTTTGTAAATATCCTAGAAGGAGATGCTTTTGCCTTACCAGTTGCCGATGCCTCGGTTGATGTGGTAGCCCAAAACTGTCTATTTAATATTTTTGAGCCTCAAGACTTACAACGAGCTTTAAAAGAAGTCTATCGAGTTCTCAAGCCTAAGGGAAGATTAATTATGAGCGACCCGATCGCAACTCGTCCAATTCCAGTCAACCTCCAATCTGATGAACGTCTCCGAGCTATGTGTTTATCAGGAGCATTGACTTATGATCAATATATCCATTATCTCATTGAAGTAGGATTTGGACAGATAGAAGTTCGGGCTCGTCGTCCCTATCGTTTGCTCGACACCCATAGCTTTGAGTTAGAATCACCATTAATGTTAGAGAGTTTAGATTCTGTCTCATTCAAGGTTTCCATTCCCAGTGATGGAGCCTGTGTATTTACAGGTAAAACCGCAGTTTATAGTGGCTCTGAATCATCTCTAGACGACCACGCTGGACATGTTTTACAGCGAGGCAATCCACTTTCTGTATGCGATAAGACCGCAGCAAAACTCGCTGACAAATTTCCTCAAGAACTGATTATTACGGATTCGACTTGGCACTATAACGGTGGTGGGTGTTGCTAATGAATAAGAATCCCCTCACTCTTCTCCCCTCTCCCTCAGGGAGAGGGGGACAAGAATTCAACAGATCTTCGTATTTGATGCTATGTCTTTTTGTCGCGATCGCTTTGTTATTGAGCAATGGATTTATGGCTAGTCCCGCCTTTGCGCAAGATACAGCTATCCAAAGCTTCAATCCCCAAGAACTCCTACGCTCAGCCTTGAAATGGGTAGAAAGCCTTGGCTATATCGGTGGGCTTGTCTTTATTCTCATTTATATTGTTTCTACGGTTGCCTTCATCCCAGGTTCGATCTTGACTTTAGGTGCAGGTGTTCTATTTGGTGTTGTCTTAGGATCTCTGTATGTTTTTGTTGGTGCGACTCTGGGTGCGATCGCGGCTTTTCTGGTTGGGCGATATTTAGCTCGTGACTGGATTGGGAAAAAGATTGAGGGCAATCAAAAGTTTGCTGCGATCGATCGAGCTGTTGCCCATGAGGGATTCAAAATAGTTCTCTTAACGCGACTATCCCCAGTATTTCCATTCAATTTGCTTAACTATGCGTTTGGTGTCACGGGAGTTACGCTCAAAGACTATGCTCTAGCATCAGTGGGCATGTT
Source organism: Pseudanabaena sp. (assembly GCA_044354985.1). GTDB lineage: Bacteria > Cyanobacteriota > Cyanobacteriia > Pseudanabaenales > Pseudanabaenaceae > Pseudanabaena. The sequence goes on from JBIKYZ010000108.1 coordinate 2,614, forward strand.
TCCTGGGACGGTGATGTATGTCTATATTGGATCTCTAGCTGGAGATATTGCCCGTCTTGGCAGCGAAAATCAACCTACAGATTCCACCATTCAGTGGGTAATTCGGATTGTTGGTTTTATTGCCACAGTTGCTGTAACGCTATATGTCACAAGTATTGCGCGTAAGGCGATCGCCGAAATCAGCAACCCCTAACAAGCAAAGCACCTGCTACGCATGTGCTTTGCTTGTTGATCTACCATTTACTAATCGCATCGGTTAGATGTAGCGCTGCCGCTTGTACAGAAGCGATCGCCCTTGTATAACCCAATCTCGTTGGACCTAATACGCCCACTGTCCCCACAGGTTTATCATCACAGAGATAAGTACTAGAAATAAATGTACAGTTTTGAATCGGCTCAATTGAAATTTCGGAACCAATTCTGATGCTGACGGAATTGGCGGATGGAGTGGGCTGATCGATAATTAGCGCCATTAACGAAGCACGATCTGCTTCCAGTAACTGCACAATATTTTGCACCTGACGCAGATTAGAAAACTCAGGCTGACGTAATAGCTCCGTTAAGCCACTAATAAACATTTGCCCCAAAGCAGTGCGATCGCATAATCTCATTAGCTGCTGTAGGGACTGCTGTAATAGCACTGCATATTGCTGAAACTGGCGATCTAGATCATCCCATTGCAAAGCACTATTTAGCTCCGACCAGTTTTTATCACGTAAATGTTCATTTAGGAAATTATTGAGAATATTTAATTCGCCTTCCAAAACTTCGGGCTTAGTTTCGCTAGGCAAATCCATCGTTACTGAGGCGGTGTGATAAGTGTCGCTAACGGCGATCGCCATCACTTTGCAATCATCCACCATTACTAATTGCAAATGCCGTATCCGCATTGTCTGCATATTCGGAGCTGTGATTACTGCAATGCAACCACTCAGGGTCGCTAAAATCTGCGCAACATCACGCATCACCCCATCTAGACTGGACTTGCCGAGGCGATCGCTTTTACTTGCAAGAAACTGATGCTTGCTATAGGTTAGCTCACTTGCAGGATCAATCAATTCATCGACATAGACCCGATAGCCTGAGTCCGAAGGAACGCGCCCTGCCGATGTGTGCGGCTGAAATAACAAACCACTGCGATCGAGCATATTCATCACATTACGAATTGTGGCAGGGCTAATATCAAAGTCATAACCTGACACCAAAGCCTTAGAACCAACTGGTTCCGCCGTTAGAATATATTGTTCGATAGTTGCCCAAAGAACTTTTTGTTCGCGATCGGTGAGGTGTTGCTTCATGGGTTATGGCAGTGAAATAATATTGAGAAATTTATAAAAAAGGTTTTGATAAAAATCGAAAAAATAAATCAAAAAAATAAATGGAATAAAAAAAGTAAGTATTAAATTTTTACTGTTAAATTAAACTTTTGATTAAAGTCTAATTACTAGAATAACCAGATTCTAAAGAAATCTGGTAACAAGTTGTACAGTCATTTAACATTTGTAGATTTGTACGCCCCAAATCAAGACGTAAATCCATAAAAATAGTCTCGCTGTTTCGCTACAATAGCCAAATGTCTATTGAACAAACAGGTCAGATCTTCTAATTTATAGGTGGATATCGCTCAGAGCCGCTTATTCCGACCTTAAATTTGTTACTTTAAATAAATTCTTAAGACACCTGAGCTTTTCGCTATATTCTTCCCTAAGTCCACCACACAATTTTGGCAAGCGAACAATAATCTTCATGGAAAAACAAGAGCAAGCTACGGCAGTTGAGCAGCAATATCTTTGGGCAGTCGGTCTTGATACCGATGCATTCCCGCCCGATGCGCTGATTGGCGATCGCTATCGTGTCATCTCCTCACAAATTGTTGTTGATACGGATGCTTACTCCCTGCCAGAGTTACCCCTTGAATTCCAGACTTATGTGGTGTCTTATCTGAAGCTATCTAGGCTGAGCTTACATTTGCCCCGCCCTTACGGCTTATTGCTGATGGGGGAAGAACTAAGTCTTTCTGAAATATTTTTATTAGAAAATGTGCCGATTGATCGCAACGGCAATCTTTGCCCGACCCTAACTGAGGTATGGGCGGAAGCATCAGCTTTACGGCAAATTAACTTGCTCTGGCAAGTCCTAAACCTCTGGCAACCCCTTGCTGAGCAAAATATGGCTCGTACCTTGATCGATCCCAAATTAGTGCGGGTCGATGGCATGTGGGTACGCTTGTTGGAATTGCAGGCGGATGTTGCCGCTGTACATATTTCGCAATTGGGTGATATCTGGGTGCAGTGGTTAGATCTGGCTAAGCCTGAGATTGCTGAACCGATCGCTGAATTTTTCTATAGTCTTGGTCGTGGCGAATATGACATCAATAGTGCGATCGTCTATCTCGATCAAATGTCACTTAAGGTGATGGAAAATCAGCCCCTCACGGTGCGGATTGCCAGTGCCACTGATGTAGGGCAGCAGCGCGAACATAACGAAGATGCTTGCTATCCTGACGTGAAGAGACAAAAACGCTCTGAACAAGCTGATAGTCTTCGCGATCGCCTTGCGATCGTCTGTGATGGTCTAGGTGGACATGAAGGCGGCGAAGTAGCTAGCTCTCTCGCCATCAAGACCCTCGAACAACAACTGAAGACTTTATTACAACAGGCTGAAATCGATCCCGATTTTTCTGCGCAGGGTTTTATAGCTCAATTGGAAATGGTGGCTCGCGTTGTTAACAATCAAATTGTTGCCATTAATGATCAACAGCAGCGTCAGGCGCAGCAACGCATGGGGACAACATTAGTAATGGCGGTTATGCCCCGTCCTAACGGTAATAACAGCAATGAGGTCTATGTCGTGCATGTGGGCGACAGCCGCCTCTACTGCGTCACCAAAGACAACTTGCGTCAAGTTACCCTCGATGATGATGTAGCTACTCGCGAAACCACGTTGGGTTATAACTTTTATGCCTATTCATCCCAACGCATTGATGGTGGTGCTTTGATTCAGGCTTTAGGCACAAGAGGTTCTGATATGTTGATTCCTCGTGTGCAAAGGTTTTTTATCGACGAAGACTGCCTCTTGCTGCTCTGCTCTGATGGGTTGAGTGATTTTGATCGTGTCGATCAGATTTATGACGGCTATCTCCGCCCAGTTGTCAATGAAAATAAGCCTCTTGACCACAGTTGCCAAGATCTGATTGATAAGGCAAATGAGCTTAATGGACATGACAATATTACGGTTGCACTGATGCGCTGTCGATTCGCACCCGCTGATGAGCAGGAGGATCTAGTAACCGAAAATAATATCCCTACATCGATTTATACTGATGAAAAAGATCTGGATACTGAAGATATCCATCCTGAGTCTGGAGATCCAGCAGGTGCTTTGGCTTTGACTTTATCCGACTCGACCGACTCAGAAGATACTGAGTTTGAAATCAGAGATGGAAAGAAAGATATTGATGTCAATTCGGCAAAAACAGAATTTGCAGTGCCTAAGCAAACAAATAGTACTTTTATTATCATTTTGATTTTAGTGGCTCTGATTTTGGGTAGCGGCTTAGCAGCGATGCAGTTTCCTCAAGTTAAAAATTGGGTGCGCCAAAACTTACCAACTAGTCTCCAGAGATTTGTCCCTTAATGCATGAATGACTTTCTCTCCGCGCAGGCGATCGCAACGGCTACACAAATGCAAGCGATCGAGAATTTGGTTTTTCAGGCAGGTATGCCTGTAGCATCCCTGATGGAAAAAGTCGCCTTACGGATCACTCAAAGGTTAACCGAACTCTATCCTGCTAAATCCCATCCGCGTATTGGTGTACTAGTTGGCTCAGGGCATAACGGTGGTGATGCCTTAGTCGTCGCTAGAGAATTACATCATCAAGGACGACAAGTCAAAATTTATGCACCGTTCCCAAAATCTAAACCCTTAACGCGAGTTCATGGATGCTATGCCAAAAGTTTAGGTATTCCTTTTGTGAGTTTGGAAGTATTGCAAGACTGTGATTTGCTAATCGATGGCATCTTTGGCTTTGGATTAGAGCTTGATGTGGTTGGCGATGTCGCGATCGCATTCAACACAATTAATAATTGGCGAATTCCAGTGCTCAGTATTGATATCCCATCAGGAATCCATACCGATCGCGGTGTCGTAATGGGAACGGCGATTTGCGCTACAAATACCTTTTGTCTAGGCTTATGGAAACGGGGCTTGCTGACAGAAGCTGTTACGCCCTATGTCGGGAAGCTTGAAAGAGTTGGGTTCGATATTCCCGAAAAATTTGTACTTCAGACTCTTGGTGATCAACATCCGTTATGGCGAATTAATCCCCAAACCGTAATGCGCGATCGCCTTCCTCTTGCGCGTAATTCCATAGCTCATAAGTATGAAGTTGGGCATTTACTGCTAGTTGTTGGCTCTCAGAAATATGGAGGTGCTGCACTTCTTGCCGCTATGGGCGCTAAGGCAACAGGTGTGGGCATGTTATCGATCGCGGTTCCTAATTCGCTCAAATCTTTGATCCTTGCCCAAGTTCCTGACGCTCTCGTGATTGGCTGCCCTGAAACTGAGTCTGGTGCGATCGCTTCACTTCCTGATCTCGACTTACAAAAGTATCAAGCGATCGCCTGTGGTTGTGGACTTTCTGCTGAAGCACTCCCAATTGTGGAACAGATGATAGATAGCGATCGCCCTTTGGTTCTTGATGCCGATGGATTAAATGCTTTAGCTAATATGGACAAATCTCAAATCACCCCAAAATTAAACCAGCGCACTAGTGCGCTGATTATGACACCCCATTGGGGTGAGTTCTGTCGCTTATTTCCAGATTTGCGTGAAGTTGAGAGATTAGAAGCTCTGCAAACTGCTGTCAATCAAACACAAGCAACTATTCTCCTTAAGGGTGCAAGAACGGCGATCGCGTTCCCTCATGGCGCAACATCACAGACATGGATCAATCCAGAAAGTACACCAGCTCTAGCAAGAGGAGGCAGTGGTGATGTTTTAGCAGGGATGATCGGCGGGATGTTCGCGCAAGGCTTGGCTGCAAATGATGTAGCGATCGCGGCGACAGTTTGGCATTCTCAAACAGCGATTTGGCTGGCTAGTCAGCGAACGGAAATGGGTGTTGATCCTGTGACTCTTGCTCAAAATTTATTGCCATTCTTATCCGCCGCACAACTCAAATAAAGGCGGCGCTTTGCACTGCCTTTATTTGAGTTGTGCTTGCAGTAACAAAGTTGCTTCATGGGCAGGAACGGGACGGCTGAAGAGATAGCCCTGTACGGCATCGCAATCATGAGATCGCAAAAATTCTAATTGCTCTTTGCGTTCTACCCCTTCGGCAATCGCTCTCAGGTTGAGATTATGAGCCATGGCAATAATTGCTGATGTAATGGCAGCATCATCTTGATTTTGAGGAGTTTCCCGAATAAAACTAGCATCAATTTTGACTTTACTAACTGGTAATAATCGCAAATAACTCAACGAAGAATACCCAGTTCCAAAATCATCAATCGAGATACTCATGCCTTGGGATTTTAATTGTTTCAACATCGTAATCGTTGTATTTTGGTCTTGCATCACCAAGCTTTCGGTAATTTCTAATTCCAAATATTTTGCTTCAAGCCCAGTTTCTGCAAGAATTTGCATAATGCGATCGCAAAGATCGACCACTTGAAACTGTTTTGCCGAGAAATTTACAGCCATCCGAATTGGCGGTAATCCTTGTATTTGCCAAGCCCGATTTTGCTTGCAGGCAGTTCGTAGCACCCATTCGCCCAAGCGCACAATCAAGCCATGCTCTTCCGCAGCAGGAATGAATTGATTAGGGGGAACCCATCCGAGTTCAGGATGTAGCCAACGAGCCAAAGCCTCCATACAATCAATTTCGCCAGTGACAAGATTGATTTGTGGTTGATAGAAAACCTGAAACTCTGAACGCTCAAGAGCTTGGCGAATTCCATACTCGATCGCCACATATTCCTTAACTTTTGCGCCGATCGCATGGTTGTAGAGTTGATAATGATTACGCCCACGCTCTTTAGCGCGAAACATTGCGGTATCAGCATTTTTCATCAAGGTCTCTTCATCTTGACCATCATTGGGGTAGAGACTTATCCCAATACTAGTACCGATATAAAGCGACATTTCTTCGACAAAGAAAGGACTTTCAAAGGATTGTAAAATCATTTGAGCAAATTGCTGGATTGACTCCACACTCTGCAATTCAGGCACAAGAATCATAAACTCATCTCCGCCCATCCTTGCCAAAAAAGTGCTGTCAAACATGCATTCGGTCAGTCTTTTAGCAACTTCGATCAGCAGGCGATCGCCTGCCGCATGTCCCATCGTATCATTTACTAACTTAAAGCGATCTAAATCAAGAAACATTACCGCCAGTATCGGAGAAGTAGATTTGATTTCAATGAGACTATTTTTATTAAGATCGATTTGTAGTTGATCATGAGCCTTTACTAAAGCCGTTGAAAGGCGATCGCGAAAGAGAACGCGATTTGGTAAATTGGTGAGAGAGTCATGAAAAGCGAGGTGTTCGATCTCGGCTTTAGCCCGCTTACTTGCCGTAATATCTTCAACCGTTCCCTCAAAATAAAGAATATTTCCTGCCTTATCCCGCACTGCATGGACATTTTCTGAAGTCCAAATGATTGATTTGTCTCGACGATAAACCTCAGACTCAAAAAATTTAACATCTTCTTGTGCTTCCAAAAGTTTGATTAACTCCAATCGCCGTTGAGGATCGACATAGAGTTGATGTTCGATATCCGTAAGATTAGCAATCAAGTTTTCTGGGGATGCATATCCATATATCTCAGCTAGCATTGGATTGGAAATTAAAAATCTTCCATCGACAGTTGACTGAAAAATTCCTTCGATAGCATGTTCAAAAATACCACGATACTTAGCTTCAGCTCGTTTAAGGGATTCTTCAGCCTGCATCTTTTGAGTAACATCATTAGCCAGAATCAGTTCGCATTTTCGATTTTGATAGTCCAATGTATGCGCTGAAACATCCACCAAGATATGCGTACCATCTTTTTTGCAATGTCTCCACACTTCAGGCACACTAAATCCAGTTGATATCTTAGCGATCGTCTCTAAGAGTTTTGGAATCTCTTCAGGAGGTCGAATGTCTTGAATTGTCATCGAGAGAAATTCTTCTTCACTATAACCATAATGATTGATTGCAGCTTGATTTACCGCTAAAAAACGCAGTGTTTCCAAATCATAGATCCACATAGGATTAGGATTATTCTCGAATAAATAGCGAGTCCGATTTTCAAAATCTTGCTGGTTTTTCGCGGTCTGTTCCCAATCAGTAATATCTTCAAATCGATTCACAAAATTAGGTTCTTTCGATCCACTAATATCAAGATCTGTACTTTGAAGAACTTGAACAATCTGACCATCTTCACGGACATATCTCACATTGATATAACAATGATCGATTTCTCCTGATAGTAATCGCTCTTTGAGAAAATAGTAAGCGGATAAATCATCTGGATGACAAATCTGCTCATACTTAAGTTGGCAGATTTGCTCAGCGCTATATCCTAACAAATCACAAAAAGATACGCTAATCCCCCGAATTTGGTCATCTAAAGATGTCTCAAAAATACCAACTGTACTATTCTCAATACATTTAGCTATTCGCATCAAGTTTTTGAGACGCTCTTGCTTGAGGATCTCTTGATATATAGGATTAAGATGTTTATATCTTTCAGCCAACTTTTTTTACCTTGTCGGGCTTAATAAGCGAATTTCAATGCTAAATCGATAATCAGTAAGGTGGGCATTGCCCACCTTACTAGGCGAATTTCAATGCTAAATCTACGATTTGCTCATTCAATAATGGTACAGGTAACTGTTGAATCTGAATGAGATCGCTATATGCTTTTAGTTTATTGGCGATCGCTTCAGTAATCCCACCTTCAGATAAAAAATACGGCAGCACAGTCACTTTATTTATTCCCTGTGATATTAAGTGTTCGATTTGAGTCTCAATTTTTGGCTCTACTCCCCAGTAGGCAGCGATCGCTTGACTATGCGTTGCCAAGTCCTCAACCACCTGATTTGCTTCAGCCCGACGGCTCCCATGCGACATTAAAATGCGTCCTTGCTTTTCTAAGTTGCTATGTTCAGTATATTTCTCAAAGTGCTGTAATAGTATATTCGGAATCTGAAAAGCTGTACCCAAGTGAGCCATTGTCCGAAATACAAACTTATTTGGCAGTAGTTCAGGAAACATCTTTGGTAAATTGCTTTGGGCGATAGCTACTTGTTCGGGAATATCATCGCTAACATGAACCCCTTCTAGTAAAAACAAAGGCAAAATAGCTATTTCTGAAATCCCGACTCGGATTACCTCAATAGCAAATTGTTCTAATTGCTGCGATAGGCTGAGTTCTTGACCTTCCAGACACCCGCCGCCAATATAGCGATCACTTTGGGATCGCGCTACTGTGACTAAATTTTGCAATGCTTTCCATGAACGGCGATCGCTACTGCCATGGGTTACCAAAAAAAGGGCTGCGGCTTTCATCGCATCATACTCAGTATAATTGTAGTAATAATTATACTGAGTAACGCATATCGAAACTATTTACGGAAAAACCCAAGGACTGAAGGCTCACCAATTAAAGCAATTAGATCGACTATATCGATCGCGGTTGCCTCAAGATAGCCTTGTCACGCCCGAATTAGCTCAACGCCTTGCCGCAGTCAGTGCTGAGCTAAAGGAATCTATCTGCATTTATGTCAATCGACGCGGACAGGTGATCCGTGTTGCGATTGGGACACCAAATCAAACTAAGATCCCACCTTTGGAATTACCGCGCTATGGTAGCGATCGCCTTAGTGGGTTACGCTGTATTTGTGCAAGTCCCGATGCGGAGTATCCCAATCCCACAGACTTAACGGCAATGTTGATGCAACGCCTTGATGCGTTGGTAATTTTATCTGTAAATCTTAAAGGTCATACTGAACGTGGCTATTTGGCACATTTATTGCCAGCTACTGATACAGAATTACCAGAACAACAGAATGCTTGGCGCGTGTCCAAACTAATGGCGGTGGAGGCGCTGTCTAAGCAAGATTTCTTAGAATTAGTAGAAGGGCTAGAAGAAGAATTTAGTCGTAATTTTGCTGGACTTGCTACTGACGATAATCAAGATCGGGTGATGCTAGTAGGATTGATGCTTCAAAAAGAAAAATCCGACTCCATGCCCTTTGCAATGATCGAACTCGGTCATTTAGTAGAAAGCGCAGGCGGCAAAGTGTTAGATGCTCTTTGGCAAAAACGCGAACGACCTCATCCTCAGACCGTTCTCGGTGAAGGCAAAGTATTAGAACTAGCGATCGCTGCACAAACTAAAGGTGCAAATCTCGTGGTATTTGATCGCGAACTTACGGCTTCCCAAACTCGTAATATTGAAAGAATGATCGGCTTACGAGTTAGCGATCGCACGGAAGTAATTCTCGATATTTTTGCCCAACGTGCCCAGTCGTCGGAAGGGAAGTTGCAAGTTGAGCTAGCCCAACTCGAATATCGGTTACCGCGCTTAGCAGGGCATGGACAAGCACTATCCAGACTCGGCGGTGGTATTGGCACAAGAGGACCTGGTGAAACCAAATTAGAAACTGATCGCCGTGTGATCCAGAAGCGCATCACGTTCCTTCAGCAACAAGTTAATCATCTGCAAGCACAGCGATCGCGCATTCGGCAAAAGCGCGTTGATCAAGAGGTTCCCACAGTTGCGATCGTCGGTTATACCAATGCTGGCAAATCGACTTTGCTAAATGCTATGACTAAAGCCGATGTCTATGCAGCCGACAAGTTATTCGCCACCCTCGATCCCACTACACGCCGCCTCAGACTCACTGGTGAAAATGACCAAATCCACACGGTTCTACTTACTGACACTGTAGGATTCATTCATGAACTGCCAAAATCTCTTGTTGATGCTTTTCGCGCCACGCTCGAAGAAGTCTCAGAAGCTGATGTGTTAGTGCATCTAGTCGATGCTTCTCATTCTTCGTGGGAAGCTCAACTCAAATCAGTGGATAAAATCCTCAAAGATATGCCGATTGCTGTGGGTCCAATTTTATTAGTTTTTAATAAAATCGACGCTGTTGAAGATCCCAAAGCAATTCTGGATCAATATCCTGATGCGATCGCGATTTCTGCCCTCAAGCGTCAAGGCTTCGAGCAAATGAGTAAGTCACTGTTAAAGTTGATCGAATATGCGATCGGGGAACTCTAACAGCGGCTGTCTAAGAGGAAATTAATCCCCAACACAAAGAAGAGTTGTGGTGCGAAGCGCCGCAACTCTTCTTTGGCGTTTAATTTTTGTCCTAACTTCTCTGACTATGGCTATAAAAGCTTGCTAAGCAAGCTTTTAACAAAATAAAGTAGTATGGATATATTATGGCGCGATCGCAATTTCAAAACCTCAAAAACTATCTCCGTCCTTACTGGAGTGACCTAGCCGTTGGCACAATTGCCCTACTAGCGGCAAACTGTCTTGGTACATATATCCCTTGGCTGATTAGATCCGCAGTTGACGATCTTAACAAGATTACATCTGGCGATATTCATACTTTAATGCAATATGTGTGGATGATTATCGGCTTGTCGTCGCTGATGTGGATCATCCGTATGACCTCCCGCGTCTGGATTTTTGGAATCGGTCGCAAAATTGAGTACAGCCTCAAGCAACAAATTTTTGAGCATTTACTCAAATTGCCGCCAAGCTATTTTGCCAACAATTCCGCAGGCGAAACGATTAGCATCGTTACTAGCGATGTGGAGAATATCCGTCGCTTGATGGGATTTGCGCTGCTCAGCATTATCAACTCAGTATTTGTGTATAGCCTGACACTACCCGCAATGGTAGCGATCGATCCGATGCTAACTTTGCTATCGGTTTCTGTGTATCCGATTATGTTGTTGATAGTGCAAAGATTTAGCGGTCAATTGCGAGACGAACAGTTAGAAGTTCAAGAAGAACTATCTAATGTCAGTTCGCTCTTGCAAGAAGACCTCAATGGCATGGCACTGATAAAAACCTATGCTCAGGAGGATAATGAGAGGGAAGCTTTTGGGAAATTAAACGATCGCTTACTCGATGCCAATCTTAGAATGGCGCGTAGCCGTAATATTCTATTTCCACTATTGGGCGGAATTGCTAGTATTAGCTTCCTAGTATTAATTTGGTTTGGCGGCGAAAAGTTAGCTAATCCAGCGAATACGACCTTTAAAATTGGTGATTTGCTGACACTGATTATTTATGTAGAACGATTAATTTTCCCCACTGCGATTTTGGGATTTGTGATGGTCACTTATCAACGGGGACTAGTCAGTATTGGACGGATTCAGGGCATTCTCGATATGCCCCCAGCAATTGTTGATAGAGACAATGCGATCGCCCTCACAAAAGATCAAGTTACAGGCAAAATTGAAGCACGCGATCTCACTTTCTCCTATGTAGGCTCTAGTCAACCTGCTCTCAATCACGTTAGTTTCACAATTTATCCATCTGAAACCATCGCCATTTTAGGAACTGTTGGTTCTGGTAAATCTACTTTTGCGAGCGCCTTAATGCGTTTAGTGGAAGTTCCATCAGATCAAATTTTTATTGATGGCGTAGACATTACTAAAATGCGGATCGCAGACTTGCGCGAGATTATCTCTTTCGTACCGCAGGATAGTTTCTTATTCAGTGCGACGATGCGTGACAACATTCGTTATGGTAAGCCCCAAGCCTACGATCATGAGGTGGAAAACTTTGCCAATCAAGCTCGCATTGAGCAAGAGATTCTCAAGTTCCCGCAGCAATATGACACGCTAGTCGGTGAGAGAGGAATTACTTTGTCAGGTGGGCAAAGGCAGCGTACAGCTCTAGCTAGAGCCTTATTAGTTGACACCCCAATTTTGGTCTTAGATGACGCGCTCTCCAGTGTGGACAATCAAACTGCTACAGGAATTTTGGGAAATCTTCCTCGTAATAAAACGGTTATATTTATTACCCACAATCTATCTGCTGCATCAACTTGCGATCGGATTATCCTTATGGATGCTGGTAAAATCGTCCAAGCTGGCACTCATGCTGAGCTACTCGCTGAGTCTCATCTTTATCAAAAGCTCTGGAATCAGCACAAACTTGAAGTTGCTATCAGATAACATAGCAACTTCAAGTTTGTATTGCTACACTTAGATTAGAGTACCAAAAACTTGATAGCATGATTTACCAAGAGATTTAGCTTGATACATAGCTATATCAGCATCAGCGAGGATATCTTTTGGACTTTGATAGGAATCAATACTAAAAGCCATGCCCATACTCATGGAAATGTTGATCTTGTTGCCATCAAGACAACAAGTTGGAGCCATGGCTGCTTGAATTCTTTCAATCGTAATGATTGCATCTTGCTTTTCCTTAAGATTATCTAGCAAAATCACAAACTCGTCGCCTCCGAGCCTAGCAGCAGTATCACCTGTGCGGATTGATGCACTTAAGCGTTTTGCCACCTCGATCAGTAGACGATCACCGTTTAAATGACCTAGATTATCGTTAATAGCCTTGAATCCATCCAAATCCACCAAAATAACTGCAAATAGATAACCATGTCTTTGGTAGAGAGAAATCGCATGATTAATGCGATCAATCAGTAAAACGCGATTGGCTAAGCCAGTAAGATGGTCATGAAAAGCTTCATAGGAAAGCTTAGAGTTCATTTGTTGCAGATGCTGCCTTGATTCAATTTGATTTTGAACAATACTGAATAATCCAATAGACATGATTAAGGTGATAGGCATAGCTACTGGCAACCAATAGCCAAGTATGAAGAATCCAAAAGTACAGATTCCCCAACCACCAGAAAGGACTACCACTATTACTATTTGTTGAAAAATTTTACTTTGCCCAAGTATCCAAGCTAACGCCATCCCAACTAATAGCAGTAATCCCCAAGTCCAATGTATTTCAGGAACTCGCAACTGATTTTGCTGTAATAGATTTTGGAGAATGTTGGCATGTAAATGGACATTGTGAGCTGAATCATTTCCATCAAAAGGCGTAAGGAATGAGAATTAAATAACTTGTGCAAATGAGGATAGAATAAATAAGAAAAGAAGGCTTAATTATGTACTATTGCGAAGAGATTGAATCAGAGATGGTGAAGTTTTATATTTCGCTAAGCGA
>JBIKYZ010000343.1:0-4807 GCA_044354985.1 Pseudanabaena sp.
AAATGCAGGTTTACCTGTGTGGGCGACCTATGATACTGTCCTGTCTTGATTCCACTTTGTTAGGCAGGGGTGATTCTATCTACAGTTCGGGCTTGGTGTCACTAGGGGCTGTGCGAATTTCCCCCTGATTAATTGCTTGTTCAAAGATTTTAACCTTTGTTCTTCTTCAAGATACAAGGGGCTGTGGACGGTGCGTGCCAGCCCCAGACCTATGCTATGACAAGAATTCCTTCCACGTAACATCAGTTTTTAAAACCCTTACAGGGTTTGTTTTTTAATTCACAGAAGTATTGCCACACTTCTGTGAATTGAGATAAGAAGTATAGGCGGCGCTTCGCGCCGCCTATACTTGATTTAGTTAGGTTTAGACAAGAATTAGAAAATGATGCTGTTTCTGACGGCAGTAATATTGGAATTATTGACAGTTAACAAATTGACTAGATTATTGACATTTCCTAAAGCATCAGGAGCAACTTGGACAACAGTATTTGCCCCGAGTTGTTGGAAGCGGACAAATCCATCCGCGATCGCATTAGTACCTGTGTAATTAATCGAGCTAAATACACCTCCAAGTTTAATCACATCGCCAGTCCCAAAGTCGAGAATGGTATCACCAGCTTCATTGATATTATTAAACTGGAAAGTATCATTACCCGCACCACCAACAAGAATATCATTACCTTTGCCGCCGATCAGGATGTCATTGCCTGCGCCACTGGAAATAAATTCACTTGCATCAGTACCCTGCACAGTGTCGCTCCAGCTAAAGCCGAAGATTGAACGGGAAGTTGTCTCGGCTGTGGGGTTGCTGGCATAGTTAATCAAGGCTTGCCCCATATTAGTTGATCTCCAGTCCTTGTTAGCAGCCATGACGCGATCGAGAGTATCCACACTTATAGAAGCATCACCTTTAATACGGAAAATAATATCGTTGTAGTCGCGATCGGTGGCTCCATCAAGACGTTGATCTTCAAGGGAGACCACAAACGAGCCATTACCGACATCCGTTTTGCCCATTTGGAAGCTGCGGCTAGGATTGTTATCTAGCATTGAGAACAAAGGACGCTTAGTGCCATCGATCGCAGGGTTAGCGATTACTTCACTAATTGTACCGTTGGGAACTTGCATGACCCCGTAGGAAGTATTGGGAGCAAGATTAAGAGTTTTCGTTCCTTTGTAGATTCCCGAATTAAAATTAGATTCCCAATCTAAACCACTGGTGAACTTGGCAGCATCAGTGGTATCGCTTAGTAACACATAACCTTGGGTCGAGTTACTAGCTACACGGCGAGCAGCTTCAGCAATAAAAGCTGCCGAACCAGCAGTATAAGATTCCATGCCCTCAAGACTGAAAATACCAACATCACCTTTGTAGTAGCCACCATCGTAGAGAAATTCCACTTCGATCGCACCAGATTGACCAGAGGTAATTACGCCTTTGTCATATTCAGAACGATTAGAATAGTTCAGTAGCTGTTGTCCAGTAGTAGAAGTACGCCAGTCGCGTTCGGGATTGACCAAGCTATTCATCAGAGGCACATCACTAGTCGCGCCCTTGACTTGAATCACGATGTCGTTATAGTCGCGATCGGAAATGTTCGGTAAGTCTAGGCGATTATCTTCAAAAGCGTAGGTGTTTTTGCCATCGACATTGACCATTTGCCCGATCGCTGTGCCAAAGGGATTCGCTTCGGGAATCGAGAACATCGGTAAGTTGCCAGTTTGATTGATGCTGCTGATGTCATTAGCGATCGCGGCTACGGTATTGTTCTGCACTAACATGAAGGCAAAGTGTCCACGAGGAGCCATGTTGAAGGTTTGAGCGCCTTTGTATACACCAGAGTTAAAGTCGGCTTCCCACGCTACCGTGTCCGAAAACTTAGCCCCATCAGCCCGATCTTTGGTGACGACATAACCGAGATTGGATTCAGTTAAAGCGCGGCGGGATGCTTCTTGAATAAATTCTGTCGATCCAGCTTTGAGATTTTCCATACCATCAAGACTGAAAATAGCCAATTCGCTTTGATACCAACCACCATCATAGAGAAAGTCAATACGAACTTTACCAGATTCGCCTGTATCGAAGATGCCGCCGCTATATTTAGGACGGGTGGCATATTGCACCAACTCTTGCCCGACAGAAGAATTGCGCCAATCGCGTTCGGGATTAACATTGTTATCCATCAAAGGTGCGACACCCTTTGCTCCAGTAAAGCGAAAAACCATATCGTTGTAATCTTTGTCTGACAGGCTTCCCCAGTCAGTCCGCACATCTTCCATTCCAAAAGTATCGCCCTTGCCAGTGACATCAACGATTTGACGAATATTGCTAGGTGCTCCAATATTAGCTTGGGGAATCGAGAAGATAGGCAAGCGATTGCCAGACCACATTTTGGTGACATCGTAGGCAAGTTCTTGGATGGTGCTATTTTGAACTAGCATCACCGCAAAGTCTTCACCAGCATTCATACTGTAAGTTTTGACACCTTGATAAGATCTTCCGTTAAAGCTATCTTCCCAAATGAGCTTGGAAGTAAATTTTGCATCTTCAGTACGATCCTTAATGACAATATGACCTTGAGAAGATCCGCTCAGTGCACGACGGGTAGCTTCTTGCACAAATTCATAGGAATCTACCTGCAAGCCTTCCATTCCCTTCAGACTAAAGATTGCCATTTCGCCTTGATACCAGCCACCATCATAAAGATAGTCAACGCCTACTTGCCCAGAGTCATCGACTCGAAATACACCTGAATTAAATGTAGAACGACTAGCATAGTCAGTAATTTGTTTGCCGATCGCTGTTTCTGACCAATCTTTGCTCGTAGCAATCGTTTCACTAAGAGCAGGAATACCATTGCCTTCTGCTCCTGTTAATTGAAAGACCATATCGTTATAGTCATAGTCTGATCCACCCTTGAGACGAACATCTTCCATCGCGAAGACATTTCCTCTTCCATCTACATCTTCAACTTGAGCAAACTGAGTGCTAAGATCAGGGTTTGCCGCACTAATTGAGAACAAAGGAATGCGATCGCTGTTTATTTCTAAGCCGCTAGATAGGTTGGCAAAGGTTTGATTAAAGGTTCCATTTGGAATTAACATGAAAGCGACTTGGTCGCCTACTTGCATCGAGAAGTTCTGTATACCCTTATAAGCTCCACTATTGAAGTTGTCTTCCCAATCGAATTGAGAGCCAAATTTAGCCCCCTCGGAGCTATCAGAAACTAAGATTCGCCCCTGAGTAGATTTGGTAAGGGCTCGGCGAGCGGCTTCCTGCACAAATGCAGCTGAGCCAACAGTTAAACTTTCCATTCCCTTTAAACTAAATATTGCGAGTTCCCCTTGAAATTTGCCCCCATCAAATAGAAAATCAAAACTTAGTTTGCCTGTTGCCCCTACCGTGAATGTCCCCTGTGTCGTTACTTGTGATGCCATGACTTAATACCTTGATTTATTTTTGACTTTTGCTCTTTGTCCTATTCCCTTGGGCTGGTTCATCTCGGTTATTCGATGTTTCCTCCCATGTCTTGTAGATTAGGGCTTGCAGCCTGCTACAAGGTCAAGATGAGCAAAAGAAAAATGGCTATTAAAAAAACTTATCAATCAACTGTAGCCCAATAAAGTCAAAGGAAAGGATAGCTTCGCGCTACAATTCTTACTGAAAAGCCTCAACAGCAAGTCGTAAGAAATCATGGAACCTTGTGAAAATACTCAGGTTAGCAACGATCGTGGTTGGCTAATCGGAGAGCTGAGTCGTTTAGTCGAAATTTCTGCTCAGACGATTCGCTATTATGAACGCTTAGGTTTATTGATTTCCCCTGTGCGATCGCCACAAGGTTATCGACTCTATGCTGCCGATGCCCTAGAGAGACTGTTATTTATTCAAAGTGCTAAAGTCTTTGGACTATCCCTTGAAGAGATCAAGCAATTACTCGATTTACAAGTAGCTCACGTCATTCCCTACGCTACTTTCAAGCAAATGGTGCAGCAACATATTGAGAAGCTGGATCTGCAAATTCAGGAATTAATGTCACAAAGACAAACTATTTCCCAAGGGTTAGACCGCATTGCTGAAAATTTGCCCGATCGCAACATCACCTCTACCGAACTCACTCAAAATCCCCTACTCAATCTCATGAGCGAGGCTACCGATGCTATTGCCTTAGAACAAAATCAAGGCGATCGTCCAAGGACGGGAAATCTATTTAGCAATCGCAGTCAAGAGGTTTTATATATGTATTCCGTTGGTAAGCGTAACTTTAGGTTGATGAATTTGGTCAGCGCTAAACTGAATGGTGCAAATTTGAGTGGTGCAGATTTTACTAATGCCAAACTAATGTTGGCTGATTTGTGTGAGTTGTCTGCGATCGAAACCAAATTTGTTGGTGCAAATCTGGCGGGAGCAATGATGAGTGAGGCATGTTTGCAGAAGGCAAATTTTACGGATGCATTATTAATTGGTGCAGATCTTAGTGGAGCGAATTTAGAAGAGGCGAATTTCACGGCTGCAAATTTGGGCGGAGTGAATTTTGATGGGGCAAATCTGCGGGGGGTAAATTTTAGTGAGGCGATTTTGGTAGGAGCAGATTTTACAAATACTGATGTTTCACTCGCTTTAACAAGTAAGTCTTTACAATGAAATATTTTAAAAAAGTGTTGCGAAGCAACACTTTTAGGAGGGAGCATGTCACTTTTTTGGGATAGTCTAGAAAGCCAATAAACCATTGAGATAAGCACAACGATGGGCAAGCACCTGAGGGACATTTTCTTTGTTCCACTGAGCACCAGAGATTTTAGTGCGACG
>JBIKYZ010000344.1:0-4800 GCA_044354985.1 Pseudanabaena sp.
TCTCAAACTTAATTCTAAGCTCAATCACTTCGCTCTCAAATCCAAATTATATATCAAGGCTTTGCAGCAATCTCACTTGGAATGGCAGTCTCTGAAACCTTTTTAGGCTTCTGCGTAACATGAGCTTATCAATCTCCATGGGAATATTGCTCTGTTCATCATCCATTACTGAAAGTCGGCGAGAAGCATTTTGCAATAAACTTTCCAAACCTTCAATTTTGTTCATGATTGCAGGATTATTAACCTGACTTTCGACTATTCCCAGCTTTTGCTCAACTGCAATTTTGAAATTTCGCAAGTCTTCTAGCTCTGGAACAACCAGAATATCCTGTAACATATGAATTGCTTTATCATCCTCCTCTGATAATTCTTCTAAATTGTTGTTTTGTGAATGTGATTGGGATCTGGGAGCAGTAACTGATGGAGATGGATTCTGAGAAGTATTTTGAGAAGATAATTGAGTAATGGATTGAGATTTTTTCTGAGGGGTTTGCAATGATGCTATTTGAGAAATCTGTGAAGATGAAACTTGGTTATTTTCACTACCAAAAAGAAGCTCTTGGATAAGATTTACCGTCTCTACTTCTTCTGCTGTTGAGGATTCGATTTTTTCTAAGATTGCATTATCATTATGATTTGAGCGATTTAAATTTTCATGATGTCGATCTTGATCATGATTCTGATCAAACCCATTTAAATTAGCAGGCTGAATGTCTCTTAAAAATGGTAGCTCATCTAACAGACTAGGGAAAGGATATATGGAAGGCGATCGCACTATATCTAAAAAATCTTCATCTGGAGATTTTTGTCTGGGCTTAGCCAATGAGTTCTGTCCATTTGGCGATCGCTCTATATCTAAAGATTTCCCATCTAAATATTTAGGTTTCGACTGAGCCGACAAGTCCTGCTCGATCTCCAATCGTCTGGAGCTGGACTTACTAGACTTAATGTCTATATATTTATCATCTTTATGATCAATATTTAACAGACTTGAATCATCTATGCGTTGCTGATTTTGAAGATTTTTAGGTTTTTCAGAGTCAATAATATTTAGCTCAGAGAGCAGGAGTAAAAACTTCTCAACATCACTGAGTGCTTTATTCTGGAAGTTACCCTGTTGCTCTTCTTTTTGCTCTGACATACTACTTTTGCACAATGACAGTATTTTTGTACTATAGCAATGAAAGTTTTGCTTAGAACATAAAACCCAAATAAATAAAGGCGGCGCTTCGCGCCGCCTTTATTTATTTGGGTTCGCCATATCACAAAAGCAAAACAAGGGTCTTCAGATCCTTGTTTTGCTTTTATGTTTACTTTTTATGGAATTTATGGCTTGGCTTTAGAAGTGCGGGATGTAGTTCTAGTTGCAGGGCTAGTTGACTCCGCACTAGTTGAGACTTTTGGCGCAGAATCGAGGATACTCACCCGCTCATACTTCTCTTCGACTTTTTCTTCAGCCGCCTCGCGTAGCTCAGGAACAAACTCAGAACCTTTAAGTCTCATGCCTAGCTCAAATAGCAACTCGGCCATATCGTCTTTGGAGAGCTTGTCTTCACGAAGAATCGAGAAATGACGGTCTAGCTCTTCTAAAACTAGCGATCGTAGTTCACGATTATCATTTTGCAAATTATCTCTAGTTTGGGCGAGTTCTTCCCGTAGCGATACCCGCTGAGCCTCAACAGTCTCATCAAGAGTTTCAATACTACTGGTAAACTTGCGGTTAATGCGATCAAACTGTTGACGAAGGTCAGCGGCTTCTTCTTGAGTTGATGCACTAATCGATTTTAGTCGCTTATCAATGGACTCGACCGCAGTTCTTAACTCACTTGCTAAAACTGACTTTAAGTCGCTAAGGCGATCACGGACATCTTGCTGCATAGCTGCAATATCCGACTCAGCCTTATCTAACCGACTCGTGTATTCGCGCAAATGTGCGCCGAAAATGATATCGCGAATTTGATCAATATTGCCTAAACGTTCGCGGATCTCATCTCTGGTGATTTCACCCATTAGGTTACCTCTAGGAATGATTTGAAAAGATATTAAAGTTTTAGCCCCAAGGATTTACATATCATTGTTTTCAAGTTATCTACGACAACTTGAAAACCATAAAACCTCTACTGATTTTAGCTTGAGCTTTTTACATTGGTAAGGACAATGTGAAAAGCTCGATATGCATAATGTTTTTGGCGATCGCCAATACAAATAACCATAGCAAAGTCTTGCCATTTTTGCTGTCTTTTGAGAACAGTGCTAGCAATGCTTTGCTCTACCTCTACATTTTCGGCATTAATTGGGTAATATAAACAAAGCAATGCTAGTTGGCATAGCTACTATTAGCAAAATATGTCTGCGATCGCCCAATTACCATACAAAAAGCTACGCTGGCAAAGAAGCAAAAGTTCTTCACTAGCTCGTCAACGCGAAGTATTCTTAGCTGCGTTTACATTCCTGTTTTTTATATGGTGGGATAAATTTTGGCAAGACAATACATCACGGACTCGCAGCAAAAGGGCGGAATGGCTAGTTCGCAATATGCTCGAACTAGGGCCAACATTTATCAAAATCGGTCAATCCTTATCCACTCGCGTCGATTTGTTGCCACCCGAATACATTAGTACTTTGGCTCAACTTCAGGACAAAGTGCCAGCCTTCAGCGCCAAAGAAGCTAGAGATATTATCGAACTCGAACTCGGAAAATCTCTTTATGCGATCTATCGCGACTTTGACGAAATTCCTCTTGCCGCCGCTAGCCTTGGGCAAGTACATCGAGCTACTTTATATAGTGGCGAAGAAGTTGTCGTCAAAGTCCAACGTCCGGGGTTAAAAAAACTATTCGATCTTGATTTACTTGCGGTTGGCAAACTTCTCAAAGTATTTCGCCGCTATTTTGCTTGGACACGCAAATATAATCTAGAAGGGATTTATCAAGAATTTTTCACAATTCTTTATCAAGAAATTGATTATGCGATCGAAGGAGGTAATGCCGATCGCTTTCGCAAAAATTTTGAAGGCTATCCGCGCATTGTTGTCCCCAAAATTTATTGGGACTATTCCACCTCAGTGGTTTTGACCTTAGAATATGTCCCTGGCATCAAAATAGACGATCGCCAAGCCTTAGAAGCCTGTGGATTAAACCCCAAAGAAATTAATCAATTGGGAATCTGTTGTTATCTCAAACAGCTTCTCCAAGATGGCTTCTTTCATGCCGATCCCCACCCTGGCAATTTAGCCGTTAGCCCTAGTGGAAGTCTGATTTTCTATGACTACGGCATGATGGCAGAAGTTAAAACTATGGCAAAGGATCAAATGGTGAAGACCTTCTTTGCAGTACTGCGTAAGGACACCAATGAAGTTGTTGATAGCTTACTGAGCATGGGTTTCATCGAACCGATCGCGGATATGAGTCCGATTAAACGCATGTTAAAATTTGTGTTAGATCGCTTCACGGAAAGACCTGTGAATATTTATGAGTTCGAGCAAATTAAAGGAGAAGTGGTAGCCATATTCGAGAAGCAACCTTTCCGTTTGCCTCCTCAAATGACCTATCTCCTCAAGTCCCTCACCACTCTTGACGGTATCGCCAGAATTCTCGATCCAGAATATAACTTTACCACCGCCGCCCAGCCTTTTGTAAAAAGCATTGTGCTTACTAAAGGTCGGGGCAATACTTTAGGAGCATTGGCTCAACAAGCAAAAGATTTTCTGGTTTATCAATTAAATAAGCCTAGTCGCATGGAAATTTTGTTGGAACGGTTGGAAGAGAGAATCGAACGGGGCGAGTTGATGATTCAGGTCAAGTCTTCCGAAAGCGATCGCACTCTCAAAAGAATTAACATTGCGGTTAAAGCTTTAATCTATGCCTGTCTAACAGGCTTCTTGGCTTTAGTTGGAGCCGTACTATTAGTTGGTACTACTGCTTATTCTGGTTGGGCGATCGCTGCGTTTACAGGTGCTTTTTTCTGTGGATTTTCGCTCATTCGCGCTCTCGTCCAGCTATCAATCCGTGAAAAAATTGATAATATTGCTGAACAATAACAAACGAATGGCGGCACAAAGCACCGCCATTTGTTTGTTACTTTGGGAACCAAAATCTCCAGTCAGTATTAGGCTTTGATGGTGGCTTATACAAATTAGGATGACCAGTATATAAAACTTCAGCAATCAGAGGAAAACTCTCTGTCTGACTCGGTGGACAATCCCAATCTGGATGATGCCACTCATCAAGGCGTAAAATTTCAGTCAATCCTTCGGGAATAAATACTCCGTATTCTTCCTGATTAGCCAATAGCTCTTCACGATAGTTTTCTA
The DNA here is from genome assembly GCA_044354985.1 of Pseudanabaena sp. Lineage (GTDB taxonomy): Bacteria > Cyanobacteriota > Cyanobacteriia > Pseudanabaenales > Pseudanabaenaceae > Pseudanabaena. Next base: position 4,312 of record JBIKYZ010000344.1, read on the forward strand.
ATAGCGCGATCGCAATATCAGGCTCATGCTCCGAAAATAAATCTGGACGAAAAATGATGTTCAATTCTGTTAAAGGAATAGATTTATCTCGCACAGTTACGAGATAGTCATTAAGAACTTCATCGTATTTAATTTGTCCTGTGATTAAGTAGCGATTATTATTGAAATGGAAGTCATGTTGAACATTATCTTCCTGTAAATTACAGTTACCCACACATTCAATAATTGTAGTTAGCCCTTCACCAGCAGGACACCAAGTAATTGAGTTGAACACAATCATCCATTGATGCTCATCCCGAAATGCCAAAAGTCTTGACGAAAGATAGTCAACATTTAGATTGCCTAGGCAAGGTATTTTGATCTCATTAACTCACCTTACGCAGATAGAAAATCCAGAGATTTGATTTAGATAAAAGAGTCTGAGAATGTATACTGAAACAAAGTTTGAACGTAATTGCTTCATCGAAACTAAACCAAGAGTAGCACATA
>JBIKYZ010000345.1:0-4795 GCA_044354985.1 Pseudanabaena sp.
CAATTATTGGCATAATGGGTTTAGGGATAATGATTTGTTTTCGGTTGAAAGTTGAAACTCTCATTATCCCTTTTCGCTTAATCCCGCTCTTTCTTTGCTTCAATCTTGTCCAAAGTCCAATAATTAGGGTGCTTGCTTATCCGAAGTTCAAATTAACAAAGGCAGAACAAGAGGATTTATTAGCGGATTATTTGCCATTTTGCGACACGGTGTTGTTGCCAGAGCAATTACCGACTATTCCAGAATGCCGAGATCCTTTTGATGTCCCTTTTCTTGTTTTGGCATTGGTTGGGAATGCTGATTACCTAGTAACAGGTGATCGCGATTTGCTCTGTCTTGTTGATAGTTTTGCCTGTCCGATTGTGACAGTTGAGCAGTTTTTCACAATTACTTGATCGCATCAAGTAGCTTTAACTGGCGTTAAGATTAAAGTAGATAAGCTCAAAGAAAAACTTATGAACTTAAAAAATAGTCTGCTAACTCGTATCACGCAAATTGCTGGACAATGTGGTGGTCGTCCTTGTATTCGTGGGATGAGAATTCGGGTGACTAATATTCTAGAAATGCTATCGGAAAATGTGAGCATTACTGAAATCCTAGAAGATTTTCCTGATTTAGAGCTTGCTGATATTCAAGCTTGTTTAGTTTTTGCGGCGCGGTGTACTGATTCTCCTCTGCCCTATGTGAGTGATGATGAGCAAGCAGAAATTGATGCGGATTTTGGCTCTCCTTCTGACTACGACGAGGATAAAGTGGTTGATATGACAAGCTGGGTGAAATATGGCGGTCAAGTTTTGTAAGCAAGCAATTACCAAATTAATTAGCAAGAGTATAAGCAATGATCACTGTAGAAACGATTGTAAATGAATTAAATTCAATGCCAGAGCCTTTATTAGCGGAGGTACTCAGCTTTATTCGAGCGGCTAAAAACAAATCTGTTCAATCATCTCAACAGTTAGGGTTTCAGCGTGTTGCTGGGTTGCATGAGGGACAAATCTGGATGAGCGATGATTTTAATGAGTCTTTACCAGATGAGTTTTGGTTAGGAGATGATGATTGATGAGGGTCTTGATTGATACTCATGTTTTCATCTGGTGGACTAGTGATGTGAAAAAACTTTCGTCACGAGTTCATGATTTGTTGCTAGATCCTAGTACTGAGGCTATTTTGAGTTTGGTCAGTATTTGGGAAATGCAGATTAAGTTATCTTTAGGAAAGCTGCAATTTAGGACGGCTTTATCGGAATTAGTGGATGATGAAATAAATCGCAATCGAATTGAGTTACTTCCATTGTCTTTGTCTCATATCTATGCGCTTAGCAATCTTCCTAATCACCATCGAGATCCGTTTGACCGCATATTAATTGCTCAGTCTATGGATGAGGATTTACAAATTCTTAGTATTGATGAGAAGTTTGATGCTTATGGTGTTAAACGTTTGTGGTGATATGTGACTAAAAGCACATTACCAAAGCTATAGGTTGTCATAGGCGGCATCTTCTGGGTTGTCCCATATTTTGGCAAAACTAACTTCTGAGAGTTTAGTGGATGTTGTTACTAGGGCTTGAGAAGGGTTTGGGCGTTGATAGAGAAGGTCGATAAAGTTTTCTAATTCAACAATTTTATCGAATGGAAGCTTGCGGATTTTTTCTAGTAATCTTTGTTCGGATTTCACATCGGATTGAGTTGTGTTTGCTTGCATAGTTATTTACCCAAACTACAATGTCATTATATCGCATGGCTTTTTTTAAGATGAGTCGTTATAGCTCGAAGATCGCAAAATCCTTACACTTGGACGATCGCAAAGCTATCCCGATCGCCATATAATTAGGTGATGAGGTTATATCGTGATGAACAAGGCACTAGAGCAATGATCACTGTAGAAACAATCGTAAATGAATTAAATTCATTGCCAGAGCCTCTATTAGCCGAGGTACTCAGCTTTATTCAGACTGCTAGAAATAACTTTGTGCAACCATCTCAACAATTAGGGTTTCAGCGTGTTGATGGGTTGCATGAGGGACAAATCTGGATGAGTGATGATTTTAACGAGCCTTTACCAGATGAGTTTTGGTTAGGGGATGATCGCTAATCCGATAAAACAAAAAGCCTGCGCCAATGGTAAGAATTTGTCGATAACCTGTTTTTTCTGCTGTTAACACTAGAGTTGCATCTGCTTAGTCCATTGGGCAATCGCGGTATTGTTCCATTAGCGCAAATAATCGGCTGTAGTCACTGTCTGGAATTTCATGGACTATCAGCATTTTCTTTAGGAGAATTTCTGCTAACTGGTTTTGCATTTGCCAAACGCCACGATGGAGTGCGAGATACATGGCTTCGGTGAGGCATGACCATGTTGTGATAAAGGGTTTTTCTAAACGCATGACTGCATTTTTGTAGACGTTATGTTGGGGTTGAGTGTGCTCGCCTAAACATATCAATACGCCAGCATTGCAGAGAATCATAGCTCTAGTCCTTGTTGGCGATGTCTGTTTTACCGCCATTTATTAGTTAAGTATAAAAATGAAGTAATTAACCAGCAAATAACAAAGATACTCGAAAGGAAAGCAAGAAGATTAGCTACCACTGGAGCCATACCACTCATAATAACAGCAAAACCAAATATTATAGTTGCCCACAAAAAGAAGACCCAAGGATTATTTCTTTGGCGAGTTTTTGATTGAGGTGATTGATTTTCTTGCAATTGCTCAGCTTCTAATTTTTGTCGATGATCAATTTCTTTGGAGGAGAGCAAAGGATGCTCAATACGATTCACATCTACAGACTTTAGCCCCAAAGACTGTTGAAAATCTCTCAATCCATTACGAACATAGTCACTAAATGGATAGCCAACATCAAGAGCGCGTCGAAATTCCTGCTCGTATCGTTGCAAATTACGCTGATATTCAAGATTTTCCTCCTCACGCTTAATTCCCTCTTGTTCGAGTTTAAGTTTATCCTGTTCTTGCTTTCGTTTTAACTGTTCAGCTTCCAGATTTTGCTGATGTTTTTGAGTGAGAATAGGACGTTCAATCCGCTCAATATCTTCAGACTTTAATCCTAAAGACTGCTGAAAATCATTTAAACCGTTACGAGAATAAGTACTCAAAGGATACTCAGTTTCAACAGAACGGCGAAGTTCTCTTTCATAACGTTGTAACTTCTCTTGGTACTCTTGTCGTGCAGTCTCCGAACTCTGAGAAGTTTGAGCAATGATTTCTTGTTCAAGTGAGTCCACATCTTCACGGCGTAGTCCCAATATTTCCAACAAATCCTCTAGCTCAGACAGGACATGACGACTCAATGGATATTGATACTTCACAGAATTTGCGAAGGCTTGTTGATATCGTTGGATATTGTCCAATCGCTCTTTGTAAGGACGCAAAACCTCAGACTCGATCTCTCCCGCAACTATGAGCGATATCCTTAACTGAGTTTGAAGTTTATCGAGAATAGTCCGCCCAATTGAAGAAATAGCACCACGACTACTATATTTCTCAACTTGCCTACGATATCTCAACTTAGGATCGGTGACTTTTGCCTTCGCCAACACCAAATCAAATCCCAAATCCTTGAGCGTGATTAACTTCGGAGTCATATTAGGCGCAGTTTCCTGAACCTTGCTTGTTGCGTAATCATGCAACTCCCGCACCGAGATTTTGCCATCCTCATCGCGATCGCCTGCCCCCGTCTCGATACCCTCAATCAAATAACGAGTATAAAGCGATAGATCTGAACCTTGCTGCTCAAAGGAATATTGCGTAGAACTAGAAGAAGTCAACACCACCCGACCTTCAGCCCCTAACTGTCCCTGTAAATCAACCAATCCATCATCCTTAGACTGCAAAGATGGATCGAAAGCACCACTAAAACAACAGTCCAAAATAATCGCTTGTCGCTTCGCACGGCTGTTATTCATTACATCGTGTACAAACCTTGCAGGAACAGCCGTAGACCGAATCAAATCGCCCTTTGCCGATTTTTTGGTAATCCGAGTCGCAAAATATAAATTATTACTGTCATCCTTAATCCCATGTCCCGAGAAGAACAGCAGCACGAAATCATCCTTGCTACGACCTGAGAATAAAGTCTCGACCTCATATTGCATTGCTTGAGGCTCAGGGTTAGTTAAAATTTTCACCTCATCAAAGTCACCCATCTCCGAGTCCTTGAGGATGCGCTCCAAAGCCACAACATCCTTCACCGCCGCAGGCAGAGGATTTAACCCCACCTCGTACTCACTAACCCCAATCAACAATGCTACCTTAGCCATGACTTTATACCTAGATTGGAGCTACCTATGCCGCCAAAAAGTCTTGTGCCGACTTAATCGCAAATTCTAATTCTTCACGGCTATTTGCCTTCACCGACAACTTCTTACCATTGCCCTCAACCGTAAACTCAATCGGCTTACCACCAAGGCGATCGCCTAGAAAGCCCAAAAGCTTTTTCGCATTAGCCGCACTCACCTCAGCCGTTAGCAACCCCACCACAAAACCACCTATGGATTTATTACCCTCTGGCGGATTTGGGTCAATTACGCGATTCACCTCATCGACCTCATCTACTTGCTTCAACTCAGACACAAGTCGCTGAGCTTGTTCATCAAGATCCTCTGGGTCAAGGTCAGGATCATTAAAAGCGATCGTAAATTTAATGCTGGAGTTAGAATTGGACTTTGGACAAGATTGAAGCAAAGAAAGAGCGGGATTAAGCGAAAAGGGATAATGAGAGTTTCAACTTTCAACCGAAAACAAATCATTATCCCTAAACCCATTATGCCAATAATTGTCACA
>JBIKYZ010000346.1:0-4794 GCA_044354985.1 Pseudanabaena sp.
TTCATAGCACGCTTGCTCATCTAGCAATTGGGTTAGGGGAAATTTGATCATCTTAATCTCTGAAAATTCAAAACGACTTACTCCTATTTTGCCATTTCACCTATTTACCCAGATGAGCCAAAAAAGATAGCTAGGACATAAAACCCCAAATAAAAATGGCGGCGCTTTGCGCCACCATTTTTATTTGGGGTTTTATGTCCTAAGCAAACCTTTTATTGCTAATAGCAATTCACAGAAGTGTTGTCACACGTTTGTGAATTAAAAAACAAACCCTGTAAGGGTTTAAAAATCACAAAATAGCCACGCCATTTTGTGATTGGTATAAATCTAGTTTTTGACTAAGTCTTATCCTCTCCCACCGAAAGAATAGGAGAATAATTAGGGATGAACTACTTCGCCGCTCGCCCCTAATTATTCTCTGGGAAGAGAGTATCTACTTATAAACATTAATAAAGTAAGGCATATTTTCACAGAATCCAGCCTATGATTTGAGCATATTTGGCAAATAAACTTGGCTAAGGGTAAATCTATGACACCTCAAGAACTTCCCCCTCCGATTAGTCCTCGTCAGATGGATATGCTTCGTGCTGTAGCTGCAATGGCTTGGGCTGATGGCAAGCTTGAGCCTGATGAAATTCGACTGATGCTTGATGAATTTGCAATGTTATTTGCCAAAACTGAAACAGAGCGTAGTGCTTTGAAAACTCGTCTTAAAGATTACTTAGGGCAAAATATTCCTCTCGAAGAAGTTGTCCCAAATATCAAAAGTGTTGAAGATCGTAAAATGACTCTCAGACTTGGCTATCAAGTCATCCAAGCTAGTCGGCGCAGTCCTAATGAACCAATGATCAATCTCGATGAAGCCGCAGCCTATCAAAGACTAGTCAGAATCCTAGATTTGCCATCAGATGTTGTAGCCGACATTGAAGCTGCGATCGTGCCTCCCGAAGAATCTTATCCCAACGGAATTATTAAATCTTTGGCATCAAGGCTACATAAATTACTTGGAAATGCAAATTAAGCTACCCAAACATTTGTTTGAAAGCTTGCTTAAGATGGGATTTCAAGCAAATGATTTTGGTGTTGCCAGTGCTTAGCTGAGGAATGATAGCAATGTAAGGTTTGCTTAGGACATAAAACCCAAATAAGTAAAGGCGGCACTTCGTGCCGCCTTTACTTATTTGGGTTTTGATTTGTCCTAGCTATCTCTTACATTGCTATATGATTGTGAAAAATGGTCTTGATGAAAGTACGATGATGAAAGACTTTCATTAAAATCAATTTTTGTTTTTTTTAATTGTAAATCGCTGTAGGTTTGGGTTCTAAAATAACTAAGTCATTGTGCTGATGGTAATACCTATCGCCACAAACTCGGATAGAGTGATTACTTACAATAAATCTTTAAGAAATACGAGCAGCCACTATGCGGGATGGAACTGATCTTCAGCAAAAAATTATGTCCGCCCCATTCTTTGTGGGGTTGCCTGATGAAGCCGTAATTAGGGCTACAGCCCATATGGTTACACGTAGCCATCCAGCCGATCAAGTGATTTTGTTGGAAAATGATTGGGGCAACTCAGTTTATTTCATCTTGGAAGGCTGGGCAAAAATTCGCACCTATAACCTTGATGGTAAAGAAATTACCCTAAACATACTAGGCTTTGGTGAGATGTTTGGCGAAATGGCTCCACTAGATCAAGTACCCAGATCCACTGATGTGATTACGCTTACACCGACAACTATTGGTAGTCTGCCAGCTTCAGATTTTGTACATCTGCTTGAAACAGAGCCAATCGCAGGCATTCATTTAGCAAGGCTAATGGCAAAGCGCTTACGTCAAGTTAATCGACGTTTGCGCTTACGGGAAGCTGATAGTACTTCTCGTGTCGCTGATGTTCTGCTGTTTCTAGCTGAAGGACAAGGGACAAAAGTCAGTGGTGGTTTAGAAATCCCCAATTTGCCTCATCGTGAGCTTAGTAGTCTAAGTGGGTTAGCTAGAGAGACAGTCACTCGCGTGCTGGGTAAACTAGAACGCAAAAATTTAATTCAGCGTATTCCCGATCGCGATGTATTATGCATCCTCAACCCTGAAGGCTTAGAATCTTTGATGGTTTAGATCAAAAGGTGTTGCTTCGCGTCACCTTTTGATCTGTTATTATTAGGCTCGTTATTTGGTAGGTAAGAAGTATAAATGCTGAATCCAGTTGATTTCAGCGGTAGGCCGTTTCATTTTGTGGGTATTGGCGGGATCGGGATGTCGGCGATCGCCTATATTTTAGCGAAGCAAGGATTTACGGTATCTGGCTCGGATCTTAGTAGCAATCGCATCACTCAAAAACTACAGGCTCTGGGTGTAAAAATTTTTCAAGGGCATCATGCAGACAACATCGATCTAGCAAATGCACCTCAGGTTGTCTGTTCGACAGCTATCAATCAACAAAACCCTGAGTTTCAGGTAGCTTTAGCAAACGGCTTACCAATTTTGCATCGTTCAGACTTATTAGCAGCGTTGATCGAACAATTTCAGGCGATCTCCGTTGCAGGTACTCACGGCAAGACAACAACTAGTAGCTTAGTTGGCTTCTTGTTGCTCAAAGCTGGACTCGATCCTAGTATTATCATCGGTGGTGAAGTTAGCGCTTGGCAGGGTAATGCGCGTTTGGGGCAAGGAAAATATTTAGTTGCTGAAGCCGATGAGTCGGATGGTACTTTAGTAAAATTTTTATCCCATATTGGCATTATTACCAATATTGAGCTAGATCACCCTGATCACTATCACAGCCTTGAGCAGGTAGTTGAAATCTTTAAGACTTTTGCAAAACGTTGTGAAATTGTAGTTGGATGTATTGATTGCCCTACGGTCAAGGAGTTTATTCATTCAGACATTACCTATAGTTTGAGTGACTCGACCGCAGACTATATGGTGTCGGAAGTGAATTACACCCCATCAGATACTCAAGCCTTAGTGATCGAACGAGGCAAAGCTTTAGGTAAAATTTCAGTGGGGCTGCTAGGTAAGCATAATCTCAGCAATGTTCTGGCTGCGATCGCAGTTGCCCGATATGTTGGCGTTGAGTGGCAAGCGATTGTCGATGCTTTACCTGATTTTGTTGGAGCTAGTCGCCGTTTTGAGATTAAAGGTGTGCAGAACGGAATTACGTTTGTAGACGACTATGCCCATCATCCTAGTGAAATTATTGCCACTCTTGCTTCAGCAAGACAACAAAATACTACTAGCCGTGTAGTTGCGATTTTTCAGCCCCATCGCTATAGCCGCACCCATAGATTCTTAGCAGAATTTAGTCATTCCTTTACCGATGCGGATGTAGTGATTGTCACCGATATCTATGCTGCTAGTGAACCCAATGATGGCAAGATATCAGGGCTACAAGTCTCTAAAGCGATCGCCTCAGTTCAAGATCAAGTGCATTATCTGCCAACGCTCAAAGATGTCCAAGCATTCTTAGTGCAAAATTTGCAGTCGGGGGATCTGGCTGTATTTCTCGGTGCGGGCAACCTCAATCAGGCGATTGCTCCAACTATCCAAGAATTAACCAATTAGAGAAAGTGCAAAGTTTTCTTTAGTTAATTAGCCATATTCTCAAGCCAATGTTACACAATCTCTCAATCCAAAATTCAATTCGCTCAAATGTATCTCTTGCAGGGTTAACTTCGATGCGAGTTGGTGGGTTGGCTGAGTACTTCATTTTGCCTCGCTCATCTGCGGAGCTAGCTGAAAGTCTCTCATGGGCAAGCGATCAGCATTTGCCAATCACAATTATTGGAGCTGGTAGCAATCTTTTAATCAGCGATCAAGGCTTAGAGGGTTTGGTCGTTTGTACTCGACACCTGCGGGGCATTGAATTTGATGATCACTCTGGTCAAGTTACCGCCGCCGCAGGCGAACCTGTGGCTCGTTTAGCTATGCAAATCGCTAGTCATGGTTGGTCTGGCTTTGAATGGGCGGTTGGTATTCCTGGAACTGTGGGTGGATTGGTCGTAATGAATGCAGGCGCACAGGGTGGATGTGCGGCTGATTGTGTGGTTTCTGTGCAGACGATCACCTTAACTGGTAAAACTCATTTCGTCTATCCTCAAGATTTGGATTTCAGTTACCGAACCTCGTCTCTACAAGAATCGTCAAACATCGTTACAGGTGCAACCTTTAAATTTCAAGCTGGCGGCAATCCATTGGCGATCGCAGCAGCTACTGAGGCAAAACTTAAAGTAAGACACACCACACAGCCGTATCATTTGCCCAACTGTGGCAGTGTTTTTCGTAATCCTTTGCCCCAATTTGCCGCAAAATTAATTCAAGACGCTGGCTTAAAGGGGTATCAAATCGGCAATGCCCAAGTCTCAGAATTACATGCCAACTTCATAGTTAATCTGGGGAATGCAAAAGCTAGTGATATTTGCAGTCTCATCGAACACATTAAAACTGTAATCAGCGATCGCGATGGTGTGGTGCTAGAAACCGAAGTCAAGATGATCGGTCATTTCTAAACAATTGGGGCTTGTCAGCGATCACATTTATCTATAGATAGATTTAAGATTTTAGTATTTACATTACTCAATACTTCATTTAATCTATTTATATAAGCGCAAGCTTACATATAACTTTTTAATCTTATTCATTCCCAAAAGGATTATTTGCAATTATGACAACAGCAGTACAAAGACGCGAAAGCGCATCAATCTGGGATCAGTTTTGCAACTGGATCACCAGCACCGACAACCGCCTATATGTAGGTTGGTTCGGCGTAATCATGATTCCTTGCTTACTTGCAGCAA
>JBIKYZ010000008.1:0-46948 GCA_044354985.1 Pseudanabaena sp.
ACATTGGAATGGTAGTTTACTTGACTCGTTAGAAACTGTGTTGGAATTCGCCAAGACGCTCACTATCAGAGGAAAAAAACCTGTTGTAACTTTAGTCGATAAGATTTACCATACTGGAGTAAAGCTCTCCAAAGCAGCTATGGAAAAAGTGGAACAACAACTTGAGCGCTTTCCCGATCTGAAAAAGTGGTTTGTCAGGATTCCAGTTAATTTCGACTAACTGGTAGGATCAATCTTTTTTTTGATTACCCTAAAGTCATGCTATTTGTCCTTGCTCTTAGCGTTAATCTATGGGTAGCAACTTAGGTTACCTTATTATTGCTGGATCAATCATTATTTTGCTTTCCCTTAGGTAAATATTTTCGCGATGAACGTATACGAATAGGCTTAACTTCTTCTGAGTCTTTTATTGACTACCTTGAAAAGACTACACGTATACCTCATGACACTGTAACTGCTCGGATGTTGTACAACATTGAGTCTGCAAAAACTGTGGCTAAGGTTGAAGCCATGCCTTTAGCGGCGATTGCCTGTTTTGCCGAGAAAATCTTCTACAAAAAGCCTTCCACAAAATACTTGGTTAACCCTCGGACTAATAAACCTTTTACATCACAAGAGTTAATAGCGATTTGCTATGGTTGGCTTGACTTGAAAACAGGGGAAAAGCTTGTTGATTGCGAGTTATTTTGAAGTTCGTCCCATCTGACAACCTATCGACACTGTGACAAATCAGGCAAACCAAGAGTCATAACGGATGAGCAAAAATTTTAAAACAGTCAACACGGAAGTTACATATTGGAAAGATTTTACATTAGCCGATAAGGTTTACGACCTATCTCACCTCAATGCTCATTGGGTTGAATATGTTGACAACAAAGACGAAATCAAACCAGTTATGTATCGGTTTATTGTTACCTATGGCTTACACTGCTTTACCAAAGACTCTGACGACATTTCAAGCGAAGAATTACGGTCATTGAATTACAAAGCCCCAAGAGAATCCAGAGCATTTAACCTTGAAAGGTATGAACTCTCCAAATATTTACCGAAAATCATAGCCTCATTGGGAGAGCGATCAACATTAGTTTGTCACGCAGGATATGGAAAATTTGCGATTGTCAAAGTTGTAGACTCACGGGGTAATGAAGTCGATTATTTCGTTGTATTCACGGTCTTCAAAGAAGAAAAAAAGCTCAGGTTACACGTCCAGAGTGCTTACCCAAAATATGAAGGTGTGGGTAAAATCAAAAAAGTTGGATTCTTCGTCATTGCCAGAAACTTATTGAACAACAAAAAATTACCATCCCCATAAATAACCCAAGTTGCTACCTATCAAAAATTGCCTCAAAACAAGTTGAAAATAGCCTCACTAAGTCCTAAAAAGCATTATTTTTATATAAATATTTGGTATTTTTTATTTTAAATTATGTTTTGAGTCAATAGGTAGCAACTTGGGTTAAATAACAAAGACTCCTTAAGGAGTCTTCGCCAAAAACTATGTTTTGAGTATACTTTTTGGTATTCAGAACGTCTTTACTGGACTTGCCTCAACCCCTAAAGGTAACGGGATGTCATACCAAAAAAGTATGTCTGCTGCATCCTTAACTGTATTATAACGCTTTTTTACGCGATGTGCAACTAAAAGTCTGAAAGACCTAATTTCTCGTACTGCACTAATGAGGATTTTGAATTTTCGGTAGCTCAAACAACCATAGAGCAATAGCTCAAAAATAGTTGCACATCGCGTTTTTTTGTCTTGATCGAGATTATTTTTCGGGAATCATCTGCTTAAGTTTATTAGTCAGGCGATCAGGATTATCAGCTTCCGTCACCAAGCCAATAGTTTTTATGTTTCTAGCTCCTTCAAGTTTTCATCAAAAAAGGCATAATGTTTATACTTGTGTTTAAACAATTAACCTGTGTAATATTGCCATGACTGAAGTAATACTCGACATCAAAACATGGGGTAATAACTTAGGTGTCCGCCTACCCGCAGCGATCGCCCGTGCTGCCCATCTCCATGTAAATCAAAGAGTAAAACTATCCGTTGTTGATGGTGTAGTTATTATTGCCCCTATGCTCAATGAGCCATTAACCCTTGAAGAACGCCTAGCCAAATTTGATCCAGCCCGACATGGTGGCGAAGTTATGACAACATCTCAAAGGCTCGGCGCAGAACAATGGTAAAAAGCCTATGGATACCCGATCGCCAAGACATTATCTGGATTGATTGCAATCCACAAGTTGGACAAGAAATGAAAGACGTTCATCCTTTCTTAGTACTATCACCACGTATTTTTAATGACAAGACTGCGATCGTCATTGGCTTACCGATGACAACAGCCGCCTATAATGCTGATAATCCTTTTGCGATCTCCGTAGGAAAAGTTTCAGGACGTAAAGCCAGTAAAACTAGTTATGTTCTCTGTCATCAGCCAAAATCCTTTGACTGGCGATTACGTGGCGCAAAACCACATCCTTTAGGAAAGTTGAATAATGATTTGTTTGCTCAAGTATGCGATCGCCTCAATCAAATCATACAGATATAAATCAGTCTCAAAACTCCAATAAAAAAGAGGGCATATGCCCTCTTTTTTATTAGCTTGATTTATTAACTATACAGAAGCCAAGAAGGTCTTCTTGTATTCAACAAGAGCTTCCTTCAAGATTTTTTCTGCTTCATCAGAGAGCTTCTTCTCGGACTTGATGATTTCGCCGTACTTAGGCTTGCTGGTTGCCAAGTAGTTACGCAGACCCTTATTGAATGCGCCAACTTGATCAACTTCGAGTTCATCAAGATAGCCATTAATTGCAGTGTAGATAATCGCCACTTGATCGCCTACAGGCAATGGCGAGTATTGAGGCTGCTTGAGGATCTCACGAAGACGTTGACCACGCGCTAGCTGAGCTTGAGTGGTTTTATCCAAATCAGATGCGAACTGAGCAAATGCTACGAGGTCATCGTACTGAGCTAGTTCTAGTTTGATCTTACCTGCAACCTGTTTCATCGCCTTGATTTGCGCAGCGGAACCAACACGGGATACCGAAATACCAGGGTTGATCGCAGGACGAATACCAGCGTTGAAGAGGTCAGAAGATAGGAAGATTTGACCGTCGGTAATCGAAATTACGTTGGTAGGAATGTAAGCCGATACGTCACCAGCTTGAGTTTCGATGATGGGCAATGCGGTCATCGAGCCGCCGCCGAGTTCATCACTCAACTTCGCTGCACGTTCAAGCAAACGAGAGTGTAAGTAGAATACGTCTCCAGGATATGCTTCACGACCTGGTGGGCGACGGAGCAAGAGAGCCATTTGGCGATAAGCTTGGGCTTGCTTGGACAAATCATCATATACGATCAAAGTACCTTGACCTTTGTACATGAAGTACTCGGCTAATGCTGCGCCAGTGTAAGGAGCGAGGTATTGCAAGGTAGCAGGATCGTTGGCGCTAGCCATAACGACGATCGTGTATTCCATTGCGCCGCTTTCACGAAGCTTGTTAACAACGTTCGCAACGGTGGAAGCTTTTTGCCCGATCGCAACATATACGCAAACGCAATCCAAACCTTTTTGGTTGATGATTGTGTCTACAGCAACGGAAGTCTTACCTGTTTGGCGATCGCCAATGATCAATTCGCGTTGCCCACGACCAACAGGAATCATCGCGTCAATCGCAGTGATACCAGTTTGCAGAGGTTCAAATACAGATTTACGAGCAATAATTCCAGGTGCAGGAGATTCAATTAAGCGAGATTCGGTTGCTTTGATTTCGCCTTTGCCATCGATGGGTTGAGCCAAACCATCAACAACGCGACCAATGAATGCGTCGCCTACGGGAACTTGAGCAATACGTCCAGTTGCTTTAACCGAGCTACCTTCAGCGATTTTGCGACCTTCACCCATCAACACAACACCAACGTTGTCTTCTTCAAGGTTCAGCGCAATGCCGACAGTACCATCTTCAAATTCCAGCAACTCGCCAGCCATGCACTGTTCCAAGCCGTAGACACGAGCGATACCGTCACCGACTTGCAGGACAGTACCAACGTTGGAAACTTGCAGCTCTTGGTTATAATTAGCAATTTGCTGCTTGATAATATTGCTTATTTCGTCAGGTCTGATGCTAACCATAGTTGTGTTTTACCAGTTATCAGCGATCGATTTTATTTTTAATGTTTGGGGATTTAGCTATTAGGGCTTAGCTATTAGCTTTTAGCGCTTAGATTTTTGATAGTCGGTAATTCGTAATTGGTAATTCGTAATTCGTAATTACTTTTCCCTTTTGCTTTTACCTTTTTCCTTACTAAACGCCAGCAGTTAGACTGCTTTTTAGTCGGCGTAGTTGTCCACGAATACTGGCATCTACTACTTGAGAGCCAACTTTGATAATTACGCCACCGATCAAATCAGGATTGATGGTTATATCAAGTTGGACACTCTTAGATTTAGTCATCGCTTTGACGCGATCGCGAAGGCTATCTTCTTGAGATCTGCTCAATTTCAAAGCAGATGTAATTTCTGCAAGAGCTACGCCATCAATCACACGCAATAAAGCTTGAAACTGACTGATGATTTCGCCCAAGAAAGCAATGCGTTTGCGATCCACTAATAGAAGTAAAAAGCTTTTGGTCAAAACGTTAACTGAAGGACCAAATGCACTTTCAATTACACCTTTTTTGACATCTGCACCAACGAGAGGACTTGCGAAAAGTTGAGTTAACTCAACGGAATCGGCAAGAGTTTCGCTAATTAAACGTACATCTTTGGCGATCGCATCTAAATGATTTTGCTCTTGAGCCAAGGACATCAAAGCGTCAGCATAGGGAGCAACGACGGATTGACTAACAGAACTAGATTTCATGTTTTCTCCTAGTCAGAACTCAAAAGGGCAATGCTACGGTCAATTAACTCAATCTGAGTGGATTCACTCAAACCGCGATCAAAGTAAGCTTGCACATTAGCAAGAGCTTTATCGGCAACTTGCTGACGCAATTGCACGATTACCCGTTCCTGTTCAGTCGCAATCTCTTGATCGGCAGATTCTCTCAAACGAGCAATATCTGCATCTACCGTTGCCAAAATTAAATCAGCTGCGCTTTTAGCATCAGTTTCAGCTTGTTTACGCAAGTTATCCGCTTCAGTTTTTGCCTGAGCCAATTTACCTTGCTGTACTGCTAGCTTATCTGTTGCTTCTTTTTGACGTTTCTCTGCTTCACTGATCGCTGACTGGATAGACTCCAATCGAGCTGAGAGGATTTTGCCAAGAAACCCGCGCCCTGCATACACCAGAAAAGCTACGACAATTACTAAGTTAATTACATTAGTTTCAAGAATATCGGTGTTAAAACCAATTCCTGAAGACTCGCCTGCTTCGCTAGCAAGTAAAACGAAATTGCTAATCATAAAATATTTCTATTACTCAATATCAGCCACAAGCCAGACAGAAGCTATCTAGGATTATGAAGACTAGGATCTTACTAAGTTACCCAAAAGCTTTTCTAAAACTTGGCGGCTGAGTGATTCCACTTCCGTATCCAAAGATGCTGTTGCATCTTGCTTTTGTTTCTCGATTTCAGCCTTTGCAGTTGCAACTTTTACTTTTGCTTCCGCCATTGCTGCATCAATACGTTCGTTGCGAATCTTATTTGCGCCCGCCTGAGCAGTAGCTAAAACATTTTGAGTGGCTTTACGAGCACTAGCAAGCTCTTGCTCATATTGCTTTACAACTAACTCAGCTTTCTCTAAACGCTCCTTAGCTTCAATAATCTGCGCTCTAACATAATCATCACGATCATCGATCGCTTTGCTTAGAGGCTTGAAGAAAATAACGTTGAGAAGTGCCACAAAAACAATGAACTGCACCGCCATAATGGGGAGAGTGGCATTAACATCAAATAATCCACCCTTCTGCTCGACAGCTTCCGCAGCAAGCAGAACAGTTGAGACAAGGTTCAAAAGTATCATAGTTATTTTGCCAAAAGATTCATTTGCTAGAGTCTACGAAGAAGCTAAGAGCAAAAACTCATAGCTTCTTTTTGATTAACTCTTAAGCAAAAGGATTGGCAAATAATAGGATCAGAGCAATAACCAGACCATAAATCGTTAGAGCTTCCATGAATGCAAAGCTCAAAAGAAGTGTGCCACGGATTTTACCTTCTGCTTCAGGCTGACGTGCAATACCTTCAACGGCACGGCTAGCAGCTGTACCTTGTCCGATACCAGGTCCAACTGCACCAAGACCAACAGCGATGCTAGCGGCGATTACTGAAGCTGAGGCTACTAATGGATCAATCATTTTTTCTTACTTTTTTAGTTAATTTGCTGGAGAGAAGAATTTACAGAATACAAGAGCGAAATACAGGATAAAAACGAATGTGAAATTATAGAAATGAAAAGTCAAATGCTATCTAATGCTCGTGACCTTCATCTCCATGACCTTCCATTGCTTCACCAATGTAAGACGCGGCAAGTGTTGAGAAAATCAAGGCTTGGATTGCGCTGGTAAAAAGTCCCAAAACCATTAATGGTAAAGGAACAAACAAAGGCACTAGGAGAACCATAACACCAACTACTAGCTCATCCGCTAGAATGTTTCCGAAAAGACGGAAGCTCAGGGAGAGTGGTTTAGTAAAGTCTTCTAGAACCCATAAAGGAAGGAGAAACGGTGAAGCTTGAACGTATCTGGTAAAAAATTCCAGTCCACGCTTCTTCAATCCCCCATAGAAATAGGCTAAAGAGACTAACAAAGCCAAAGCGACAGTGGTGTTAATGTCACCAGTAGGTGCTCCGAGTTCGCCTTCAGGTAGTTTAATTAGTTTCCAAGGAACTAGTGCTCCAGCCCAATTTGATACGAAGATAAACAAGAACAGACTACCAACAAATGGTACCCATTCTCTATAGTGCTTCTCGCCAATTTGGTCTTTGGCAATGCTCTGAACGTATTCCAGAGCATATTCCATGAAATTTTGAAAACCTGCGGGAACACGTTGGTCAGCTTTGGCGGTGCTAGATCCGATGATTGCAGCAACAAGTACTACGCCCATTACAATCCAGCTAACGATTAATACTTGACCATGTACCGCTAGGTTACCGAACTGCCAATAAAAGTGTTTGCCCACTTCTAGTGCGGCAAAACTGTTTTGATGGCTAAAAATTACTGGATCGATCATGTTCGATATGTTACAACCTGTAAGAGGTCAAATCAGCGAGAATTAGACACACCTGTCAAATCTTGAGCAAGAATCGCTAAAACAGCAAGTTTGTAGGTCATAAAGCCAAAAAATGCTGGCAAAACCTGCAATTGTTCTGACTTGGCGGCGATCGCTATTAGAATGACAAATACGCCAAAGCGAGCATAACCGAGACGCTTGGACTGTTTACCCAAACGATCTACTCCTTTGGATAGCATCCTAAGATAGATAGCACCGACCACTGCACCGACAAAATAGCTGAGTGCAATGTTCCATCCGTACACGCACAACACAACTAGACCAATAACTAGTCCAGAAGTGAGGGTTAGCATTAGCAGCTTAAATTTGAGACGGTTGTATTCATCCATTCCACCAGAATCTGATGGAGCCGAGATATCTACAATCGCCTGCGAAGCTGTACTGTTTTTTGCGGGAATAATCTTCACTGTTGGCTTTTAGCGAAAATTGCTGATTATTTGAGTGAAGAACTGTTATTTGAGATATTACTCAAACGAAATTAGGTGTCCAAAGACTTGGATGTAGCTGCCTACACCGTTACTAAGAATATCACGCAAGATGTCACATTTGCTTTACAACTCTTCAACAAATAACTATGTAAAGGTATTAAACCATTGCCTATACTTTTTGGCGAATACTTTATAATAGGTATTTAGTCTATGTTGGGGTGTTACCATAGCAAAAAGTTTTAGACGAATGCTTAAAAAATTAAGTAAAAAAAATAAGTTTAAATGCTAATTTATTTTTTTGCTTCATTAATCAAATTTTCGTTCAAAATTCATTACTTTCTGTGAGCATCCAGAATTTGCAACCTATGTCCACATCTTTCGCTAATCCTCGCCCGTTTCAGTTTGCTTTTCCAGCCGCAGTATTGTCTCTTGTCTCTGCTGCTTGGCTGTCCCTAGGGGCGATCGCGCCAAATGCTGCTTCGGCGCAGCAACTTCTAGCCCAGTCACAGCCCGTCGCATCTCCCCAAGCTCAGCCTTTAGAGCCTACTAAGCCCAATTCTCTTGAGAGTAGTGTGTTTAGTATTTCGGGCGGACAACGATTGATGTCGGAGTCGATGACCGCAATTAGTCAGCAAAATTACGATCAAGCTGTCACTAAGTTGCAAGATGCGCGTCAAGTGTTTAACCAGCTATCAAATTTTTATCAGGAGCTAACAACGAGCTTTTCAGGAATTGATAATCGCATTTCTGATAGTCATCGTCGTAAGGCTTTGCAAACGGCTCAGTTGCGTGATGAGGCGACTTATCAGCTTGCCGTAGTCTATCGTGCCAAAAATCAGCCTGAATTAGCTGTACCTTTGCTAATTCAGTTGATTCGTAGTCAAGCACCAACTCGCGATTTGGGTTCACAAGCTTATCAGCAGTTGTTTGAGCTAGGTTTTGTGGATGCACAGTTTGTGCGTCCTAATGCGGCGGCTCCAAAATAATCAACAATAAAAAAGAGAGGAGATGCTTTGCATCTCCTCTCTTTTTTATTGTTTTATACCAATTCACAAAAGTTTGACAAAATTTTTGTGCGTTAAAAACTAAACGCAGTAAGGTTTTTAAATGAAGAAATGGCGTTGCCATTTCTTCATTTGGTATTAGTTTTGTTTCCAATGACGTGCTAATTGCTTTGCTTTGAGTCCTGATTCAATTACTTCGAGTAGTCTAGTCATACCTGTTGTATTTACAATTTCATAGGTTTTATTAGCCCGACGGCAAGCCTCGATCGCTCTTTCAGTAAGTGAGTGGCTTGCATAACCCGTCACAATAATAATTAGATCGCCACCTGAAATTTGACTCTCACCTTGAGCTGCAAGTTGTAAGCCATCTTGTTCGGTATACCACATTAAATTAATTGCCGAATCGCGCAGCCTATTTTTTACAGCCGTTTGTAAGCGATCGTGTCCGCCAAATACCAAAACCTTACCACTGAGATCTGTATATAGTGCAGGTCGTTTTTCCGACTTACGATGTCTCGCAATGGGTTGGACATCGGGAGCGCGATCAACGCGGGAGCGATTTTCAAGAGCTTTGTTGTAAATAAAAGTGAGGGTTTGTTCATGGCTGCCACGCAAACGAGCAACTGGCCCCTCTTCACTGTGAGAATTTATTTGATTGATCAGCGCCTCGACAACTTCTTCGAGTACACCGATCGCTTTTAAGTCATTGGCATATCCCCGAACTGCGATCGAAGCGTCCGTAGCGCTAAAAAAGTCGCGTTGTTCTTCGATCATCTCCAATAAATCAGCCTTTAATTCCAGTCGCCATTGAGCCGTTTGTTCGGTTATTCGTTCATCTAGTAGTCTTTCTTCACTCAAGATCAATTGGCGATCAGCAAGTTGGGCTGCTAGAGTTGGGGCTTCAGCGATTTCCTGTCGGATATCGGCAGCCTTTTTTTCTAGCCTTTGCTTAGTCTCGCTGTCTTGATGTCCACCTTCACGGATATATTCTTGGAGCATCTGTTCGACTTTTGCCAGCAACGGTTTCAATCTTGCTTCAATTTGAGCTACTGCTTCTTGGATTTGACGATCGCGTTGTTGTTGCAGTCGATTTTGTTCTAACTCTACTTTTGCCATCGTCAGCAAGTCGCTAACCGAAGCTTCCAGTTCATCTAATTCAGAAATATGCATATTTATTTAATATCTGCCTATATTTGCTTAATTTTAATCAGTCGAGAATAAGTCGTGAGAAATGACGTGAATAAGTAATTATAAGAAGTTATCGTCACTAATCTCCAATGTAACCTCTCGCTTGCCTAAGTGTGTATAGTTTTATGCCTCAAACCGATATCAACCCTGCTACCTATATTGATTACGCCCTATTAGATCCTGCTGCTAGCGATGAACAAGTAGATCGCGTTTGTGAAGAGGCCGATCGCTTCGGATTTGCTAGCGTCTGCGTTTATCCTTGCAATGTCAAGCGCGTGACAGAACGACTACTCAAAACTAAGGTAGAAATTTGCACAGTAATCGGCTTTCCTAGCGGCGCAACCACCTCAAACGTTAAGCTTTATGAAGCTATGGAGGCAGTGGAAAATGGTGCAACCGAATTAGATGTTGTTATTAATTTTGGTTGGCTAAAAACTGGACAGACAAATTTATTACACAAAGACATTGCTCAAATCTGTGAAGAATCAGGTAAACCAGTCAAAGCAATTTTGGAATTAAGTTTGCTTACGCCCGATGAGCAAGAACTCGCAGCCGAGGTATGTATGGATGCAGGAGTAGCTTTTTTGAAGACGGGCACAGGTTGGGCGGGAGCTGCCACGATTGAAATGGTAAAATTTCTTAAGGAAATTTCACGCGGTAAGGTCGGTATTAAGGCCTCAGGCGGAATTCGCTCTAGAGATCAAGCGATCGCCTTAATCGATGCAGGAGCAACTCGCATTGGCACATCTTATGGCGTAGCGATCGCCCGCGAAAAAGATTAATTAAAAATGACAAGCTGTCAGCACACTAATGAGGCGTGGGGGGGGGGGGGGGGGGGGCGCCCCCCCCCACGCCTCATTATTCACTGAGAAGGGCGTATTTTTTGGATGGGAAGGGAGTTAACCAAAAAATAAGTAGCGGCAAGAAGTGCCGCTACTTATTTTTTTGGTTGAAGACAGCTATAAATCCTAAAAGATTTGGGTATAATTCTGACCTCATCAAGCAAAGAGCATAAAATAATAATATAAACATCAAAAACTAAGCTGTGATACCAACTCTTGATGTCAAACATGCTTATTCAATGTGTCTGGGAATGCTAATTGCCCTGACAGGTGTTTCCCTATGGCAACGTTTTGCCCCACAGTCAGTCCGTGATATTCCCGAAAACTCTGAATCGGCCAAAGTAATCGTTCCGCCTTTACCCGCAACTTTTACACGCCCTAGCCTCAATGATGGCGAAAATATCGGTAGTCTTCGTGTTGGCAATCGTACCGATCGCTCCGTACGGATAGTCTTATTTTCGCGAGTTACCTCCCAAAATGTTTGGCAAGCGATCGAGCCATTAAATTGGGACTTCGCACCGAATGAGGGCGGCAAAGAAGGATTTCTGCTATCTTTGCCAAACTACAAAATTGCGATCGGTAAAGGTGATGTAATTTTTGCCTTTGCTACTGATGGCTCCCGCACTTACTGGGGACCAAATATTGTGGGCGAAACTGACGCTCCGTTTTGGGACAGCAAAAATAAAGAATGGAGCATGGTATTGCAACCGTAAAATAAGATTTCGCGTTGCGAAATCTTATAAAAAAAGAACCTCTCACGTAGCGAGAGGTTCTTTTTTTAGCTATCAGTTGGATCTTTGCGCTTAATTAATGGCTTTGGAACGGGTGGACGATCTTCTGAAGAAAATCTTGGACGAGGTGGATACATAGAACTATCGCCACCATCACTGGCATAGGAAGGCTTAAATGGGCGATCGCTATAGGGGCGATCGTTGTACTTCCTTGGGGCAAACTTACCACCACTAGGGCGACCCTTAAATTGAGATCCCCGCTTACCTTTATAGGGGATAATCCCGATAAATTCACCATCAATAATCGTCAAAACATCCCCTTGACGCTGGACATTTACACTCCAAAATTGTCCCACCGCATCGGTTGGCAATAGCCCTGTGAGGCGGACTTTAAACTTAGTGTACTCTTTGGTAACCTTATCCTTTTGCTTGTCAAACTTTTGCTCAGTACGACGCACCTTAACGATGACAGAGTTATCTTCGATCGACTGACTTGAGATCTCGCCTCGCACCGAGAAATAGCCATCTTCAACATGAGGATCGATTGGGATATCGGGTTTTCCAAGTTCAACAGGAGCCCACACGCCAGATATCTGAACATGCAATTTACCTGCTTTGTCATTTGTGCGCGGATATACTACCCATAAATATTCGCGATCGCTTTCTAAGCGCTTTTTGACAATGGAAATAATTTTCCCCAGTAATACGGCATCAACTTGAGAACCATCAGAAGTTAGGATATATCCCTTTGCAAAGTTATCTTCATTGGCAATATATTTGCCGTTGATCACGCCGATCGCTCTGTACTGAAATGGCTCTGTTGGTTCTGGAATTGGCTGTAAACAGACTTTATTTTCTTGAGATTCTTCAGTTCGATTAGCTATGACGGGTTGAATATCTCCAGCCCGATTTAAGCTAGGTAGTTTTACTCTTGCTGCGGCAGGGATAATCTTGGGAACGGATGACACAGCTTTAACTGGGACTTCGCTCTGCTGTATTGATTCCAGCTCTTCAGGTAGAGTAGACTCTGGAGACTTGGGAGCGATAACTTTGACAACTTCTAATTTAGGCAAGTCTTTAATCGGAGGTTTAGGTGTAACAGATTTTGGTAATTTACTATTTGAGTCATCGGATTGGCTGGACTTATTGATTTTACTCATCTGAACCTCCAGAAAAATAAGCTGTCTAATTGCGGACTAGACCTTACTAAGCAATTGCTAGAAAAATATGTGATCAAAACCAACATTAAATCTATCTTATTCAAACTGTATAAGAAAGAATTTTAGTTGATAATTATCTCAGTTAAGTCTGAGATGAATCCATATTTAAAACCTACCTAAACTAAGTTCCGCAAAAAAATAAAATATTTAGGTAGTCTAACCTATCCTTTTTGCTGATTGGCTTTGTGGCTTTAGTTTGGTTAGCAACATTACCAATTCTAGCTTCAGTTAAGATTTAGTTTTAGATATCTTAACTTGAATAAGTATACACCGTTCTCAGACAGTCCTGTTAATACTTGTCAGAGTACTTCATAGAATTTCATGGAGATCTCGCGTAACCCGTAGGAAAAGACTTTGGTGAACTCTATCCCTGTCTAGCGTTATAAATCTATCCATCGTCATAAAAATCTTAAAGATGACTGGTGCTTCGCGACACTTCTTATCTTTAGTTTTTTAATTTGCCTTACTTACAGCGCTTTGCGCTCAAACCCAAGCCAAAAAAAAATTAAAAGCGTTGCTTCGCAACGCTTTTAATTTTTTTTCTTGTGGTTCGTTTGATCGGTAATTGCTGTAAGTACTTGAGCTAAATAAATTGCCAAAACCCGCAAAGTTGCGCCTCGCAAGACCGCAACTTTGCGGGTTTTGCTTTGTAATTAACTATGCTTAGTAAGCTTTCAGCAGTTCTAATTAAACTAATTTTGGGTTTTTCGATGCTTGCGGTATAGAAAAACCCAAAGTCAATTTTGATGCAAGTCTGCCATCAAAATTGACTTTTATAAAGAGAATTGCACGACAAGTGTTTTAGCCATCACACATGTCATGTGTCATGCAGCATTTGTAATACTAATTTCTAAAACCCAGTAAGGGTTTAGAAATTTTCAAAATTGCTTTGCCATTCTGAAAATTGGTATATAAAGTAACCCTTTTGAGACAGATGGTATTAAGGATTTACAAAGGATTTGCGATCCCCACTAAATCAGCGCTTACGATACTTTTGTCACTACAGTAGTTTTAGACCATGTGAACCACAATAAACTTTTTGAAAGTGCCGCTTTGCGCCCCTTTCAAAAAGTTTATTGGTTAGGATTTCAGCGTAAAGTGCTGTAGGTTAGGCAATTTGCCTATGTTTTGGGTTTGTATTTTGAGAATGAAGCATATTCGTTCATGGATAGTGAGGATTTTATGACATCTGACAAGCAGAATTTTGGATTGATTGGTTTGGCTGTGATGGGTGAAAACCTTGCTCTGAACATTGAGCGCAATGGGTTTTCGATGAGTGTTTATAATCGGAGCCGTGATAAAACCGATAAGTTTTTAGCAACACGCGCTGCTGGTAAAAACTTCAAAGGTACATTCACGATCGCTGAATTTGTTGCTTCCCTAGAGCGACCTCGCAAAATGCTGATTATGGTAAAGGCGGGAGCCCCCGTTGATGCTGTAATCCAAGAACTAATCCCATTTTTGGAAGAAGGCGACATTATTATCGATGGTGGTAACTCGCTCTTTGGTGATACTGAACGTCGTACCGTCGAGCTAGAAGCGATCAACCTCAAATTTATTGGCATGGGTGTGAGTGGCGGTGAAGAAGGCGCTCTTAATGGACCTAGCATGATGCCAGGCGGGCAAAAGTCTGCCTATGCAGAAATTGAGCCGATTGTGACCAAAATTGCTGCTCAAGTCGATGATGGCGCTTGTGTGACCTATATTGGCAAAGGCAGTGCAGGGCATTACGTAAAAATGGTGCATAACGGCATTGAATATGGCGATATGCAGTTGATTGCTGAGGCTTACGATTTACTCAGTACTGGTTTAGGCTTGACTGCAAGTGAGTTGCATGAAACCTTTACCGCATGGAAAAGTTCAGAGCTTGATTCTTATCTCATCGATATCACAGCTGATATTTTCACAAAAACTGATGAGATCACTGGGGATGCATTAGTCAACAAGATTGTGGACGCGGCTGGCCAAAAGGGAACAGGAAAATGGACTGTGGAAAGTGCCTTTGATCTTGGAGTACCGATCCCCACGATGATCGCGGCGGTAACTGCGCGGGTGATGTCTTCCTATAAAGAACAACGGGTGGCTGCCTCGAAGGTGCTAATCAGTTCAACTTCTGGTAAATATGAAGGCGATCGCCAAGAATTTATCGATGCAGTACGTGATGCCCTTTACTGCTCCAAAATTTGTTCCTACGCTCAAGGTATGGCGCTTTTGGGTGCAGCCTCTCGCGAGTTTGGCTACGACTTAAATCTTGGCGAAATTGCTCGGATCTGGAAAGGTGGCTGCATTATCCGTGCTGCGTTCCTTGACAAGATCAAGCTAGCTTTTCAGCGCAATCCTCAATTGCCTAATTTGTTAGTTGATCCTGACTTTACGCAAACTATTCTGACCAAAGAAGCTGCTTGGCGCAAGGTTGTCATGGCGGCTGCACAGTTGGGTATTCCGATCCCCGCGTTTAGTGCATCTCTCGATTATTTCGATAGCTACAGACGCGATCGCCTACCTCAAAACTTGACTCAGGCTCAACGTGATTACTTCGGTGCTCATACCTATGAGCGCACCGATAAGCCCAGAGGCGAATTTTTCCACACCGAGTGGATGAAGTAACCCCAAAAAGGCGGCGTAATGCGCCGCCTTTTTTAATATTTGTTAAAGAAAGCGGCGCAAAAATAAATCAACTAAAAATTTTAGTTTTAGCTAAAAAATTACTGTTAAAGCAGTAAGATTTTTATTGGGAAAGTAGCGCAGAGATTCTAAGTATGCCGATTACAACTTTGATAGCAATATTTTTGCTAATTTTGTTATGGAAAGAAGAAAAATTTTAATTGCGACTAAAACCTATCCAGCGATTAGTACTAAATATAAAGAAACGGTTTGTACGGCTGGCATCCTATTAGATGAAGATAAAAAACCTCTACAGTGGATTCGTATTTACCCTATTAGATATCGTGGTCTAGATACAGATAAGCGTTATAAGAGGTGATCTATTATTAGCGCTGAAATCGAAAGGAACGACAAAGATTATAGACAAGAAAGCTATCGAATCAATGACGCATCGATAAATATCATTAGAACTATAGGCACAGAAAATAATTGGGGAGAGCGTAAATCTCTTGTATTGCCTTTACAATTTAATTCAATATTTGAAATTGAATCGCAAGGAAAATCATTGGGTATTATTAAACCTAAAAGTATAGAAAAATATTTCTCTAAGACTACTGAACGTGAATGGAGTAGCAAGCAGCAAGCCGTGCAAGATCAAGGTGATTTGTTTGAGCCATCAGTTGAATTAGATAAAATACCATATCAGTTTTACTATCAGTTTACAGATATGGATAATGTAAAGCACTCATACTCTATAAGTGATTGGGAGATTTCACAGCTCTACAGAAATTGCAGAAATAACTCTCAATCAAACACTTTAGAAGGGAAGGAAAAAGAGGCTATAATTAAAGTTAAGGAACAACTGGAAGACAATTTTTTAGCAAAAAAAGACCTTTATTTTATTGTAGGAAATCTGAAAAATTACAAGAAGACTTTCATGATTATAGGTATTTTTTATCCTCCAAAAATTGAACCTCTAAAATATCAAACTTTAAGTTTATTTGATTTATAAAATGACTACTTCAACGATTTCTAGCAAGAATTTTATCCTAACTTTTGGTTATGGAAACAGAAAAGACTATGACTCTTTTATTGAATGTCTAAAGACATTTAATGTTACTTGCGTTATTGATGTAAGGATATCTCCAAGGGCTTGGACTAGAAAATGGTATGGAGATTCTATTCAAAAACTTTGCGAGTCTCATGACATTCTTTATATATCTAAAACAGCACTTGGAAATGTATCAGGCAAGAGTAACTGGATACCCCCTAATGCAGATCAAGCAAATGAATCATTGCTAGAAGTTGCCGAAATACTTGAGTCTAAAAATATATTATTGCTTTGTGCCGAAATGGATTGTTCAAAATGTCACAGGCTCGAAGTTGCAGAAAAATTACAAAAAATGACCAGTTCTTTGATAAAGAACGTTACTTAGGTGATTTTATGCGGCTGTAAATTTTTTCAAACCTGAATCACCTAAACTTAAGAGAGATCGCAGAGGTTAGCCCAATGGCTGAAAGATGGACAGATGAACGATTAGACCGATTTGCCGACAAGGTTGATAGCTTAAGCAACGATATCCAGCAACTAATACAGGCACTTTACCTCGAACTGCCAACAGTCAAAGCTGAGATAAACAGCGTCAGAGAGGAGGCAAGGGAGCAGCGTGAAACTCTCCATGCCGAACTTGTTGAAATAAAGGAGATTATTAAACAGCAAGCTATTAAATCACAATCTCAAAGCGAATCTCTTCACACCGAATTACTAGAAATCAAAGAAATCACCAGACAGCAAGCCATTGTTGCTCAGACTCAAGCTGAAAGTATCAGGCTGATGATTGAGATGCTCAATCGGAAACATGCTTAGTAAATAACTGAACCACTATGCACTGGAAGTGCATAGGTTCGACTAGGACTGAAAGTCCTAAATCTTTAGCTTCAGCCAAACTCTATTAGTTTTCCTATTTTAACCCAAGTTGCTACCTATTCGCTCAAAACATAATTTAAAGCAAAAAATACTAGATATTTACATGACAATGGCAGTATTTAGGACTTAGCTAGGTTGTTTTGCACCTGTTTTGAGGTGGTTTTTAATAGGTAGCAACTTGGGTTATTTTAGTAATGTGACTATGATGATAATGCAGGTTTTACTCACGCTAAAGTTCTGCAAAGAAATCATAGTAACTGTTTTAAAGGTTTCAGCTAAAGCCTTGCACTGAAAGTGCATAGTTTTTACTAGCGCTTTGGGACAATAAAAGCGATCGCAATTATCTTTTTAGCTAAAATCCATGATTAATTCTCTATCGGGAAGAACAAAAATATTAGCGATTGGTTTGATGAGTGGGACATCGGTGGATGGGATCGATGCAGCGCTGGTGGAAATTTGCGATCGCAATAACCATCTCGAAACTAATTTAATCGCTGGACATACTTACACATATCCCGCCGATCTGAGAGCTGAAATATTAGCGGTCTGTGCTGGGGAAGCACGATCGCTACAACAAATATGTGAACTTGATGATCGCATTGCCGAGTGTTTTGCTCAAGCCGCGATCGCCATTATGGAAAAAGGCGATCGGCAGCCTGACTTGATTGGTTCTCATGGTCAAACTGTATTTCATCGTCCTCCTGTTGGGGAGCAAATGGGCTACACGGTGCAGCTTGGGCGGGGTGCAGTAATTGCTGAATTGACGGGGATCAAGACTGTCAGCGATTTTCGGGTTGCCGATATTGAGGCTGGTGGTCAGGGCGCTCCACTTGTATCGATGTTAGATGTTTTGCTGCTTTCAGATCCCGCTAAATATCGCGTTTGCCAAAATATTGGTGGGATCAGTAACCTAACTTATTTACCTCCCAACTCAATTGAGAATCAAGATCAGGTTTTTGGTTTTGATAATGGTGCTGGTAATGTATTGATGGATATGGCAACCCAAAAGCTATTTGGTGAATCCTTTGATCGTGATGGCGCGATCGCTCGTCAAGGCAACCCAGATTTAGATTTAATCAATGAATGGTTAGAGCAAGAATTTTTTGTAACTGCACCGCCGAAATCTACTGGACGCGAGTTATTTAGTCCTGACTATTTAGAAGCGCGTTTGGCGGAATGCCAACATTTGAGCAATTACGATATTTTGGCTACACTTACTGAGTTTACGGCTAGGGCGATCGCCAAAAGTTATCGTGATTTTCTGCCCGTATTTCCCGATGAAGTTTTGATTGGCGGCGGCGGTGGACGCAATGGTTATTTGATGGAGCGCTTACAGGATTTATTAGCTCCTGCGATCGTAAAGCGTACTGATGACTTTGGGATGAGTGGTGATAGTAAAGAGGCGATCGCATTTGCTGTGTTGGGATATTTGCGTCTCAAAGAACGTTCTGGCAATTTACCCAGCGTCACAGGTGCAAAGCGATCGGTATTATTAGGTAAAATTTATCAATAGCAATATTTTCAACACTACTTTTACAGGTATCGAGCAATGTCAAGTAAAGATGCCATCATTAATGAGTTGCAATATATTCCCGAATCTAAACTATCTGCTCTATATGATCTGATTCACTATTTTCGCTTGGGAATTAATAGTGAGATAGAGCAAGAATCTGATGAAGATCTCGCAATAGATCAACATCAATGCTTAAAAACCATACAAAAAATTAAACAGGAAGGTTTATCAGGCTTTACCGAGATTAGTGATGTAAAAACTTATATTCAAGATTTAAAACATGAAATTAGTTAAAGATGATGACTATAAACGTAAAGAGCGCAAGTTCTTTAAAAAACGTCCTCACTTAATTGACAAGTATGGAGAAGTTTTAGAAAAGCTTAAAACTTCTCCATTTGATCCATCACTAAAAACACATAAATTAAAAGGTGATCTTAGCGAATTTTATGCCTGTAGTCTGACCTATGAATACCGTATTATTTGTGTTTTTCTAGTCCAAAATGAGACAATAGTTTTAGTCGATATTGGTAGTCACGATGAAGTTTATTAATGCTAGTAAAAAAAGGAGGCGCTTTGCGCCTCCTTTTTTTATGTTTAAAGAAGCATTAAGCAGCTTCTTCTTCATCTCCAGTAATGATCGCTTCATCTTCGACATAAGCTTCAGCATCTTCAGCAGATACTTCATACTCGATGTCTTCGATGTCGCCATGACGACCTTCGTAGATTGCATCGGCAAGCTTACCGACAATCAACTTAATCGAGCGAATCGCATCGTCATTTGCAGGAATACCGATGTCAACGCTATCAGGATCGCAGTTGGTATCAAGCAAAGACACAATGGGAATCTTCAACTTTTGACATTCTTGAACAGCATTGTACTCACGCTTGTGGTCAACCACGATCACAATGTCGGGTGGCTTACGCATAAGCTTGATGCCGCCAAGATACTTACGTAGCTTTTCCATTTCACGGCGAAGAGTCGATGCTTCTTTCTTAGGAAGGCGATCGAGTGCGCCGCTTTCGTCGCGACGTTCGAGATCCTTAAGGCGATCGACACGGGTTTTGATCGTTGTCCAGTTGGTGAGCATTCCACCCAACCAGCGTTGGTTGATGTAGTAGCTACCACAACGAGCTGCTTCTTGAGCAATTAGACCAGCAGCTTGACGCTTTGTACCAACAAACAAAACCTTTTTGCCTTGCTCAGATGCTTGACGCAAATAAACATAAGCTTCTTCAAGATATTGAGCAGTTTGAACTAGGTCAATGATGTGAACGCCATTACGCTCGGTAAAGATGTATGGCTCCATCTTGGGGTTCCAACGACGGGTTTGATGCCCGAAGTGGACTCCAGACTCTAGCAACTGGGCTAGGGTTACGACTCCCATTTAATTTTTCTCCTATTGTTCGGGTTTATCCTTGCGCCTGAGATGGAATTTAAAAGTTACAAGTAACTTTAAACACCCGAAGCCTCAAGCGTGTGTTTTTTACAGCCTATCTAGGGTATCGCATAATGTGACTACAAAACCACAAAAATAGAGTTTTTGCAGCAATTCTCCTTGTGGAAGCAACGGTAGTTCTAAAAAGGTAAGGTAAGGATGTGCGGCGCGAAGCGCCGCACATCCTTACCTTTTTAAATCCTTTCCTTTTAATATCAGGAGGGGCTATGAAAATTAATTGGGCGTACAGCCGTTATTCGTTATTTGTAATTGCAGGATACTTCCATTCATATTTGTTTGGAAATACAAAATTAGTAAAAGACATAGAGATACTGATATCTAGAGACTTGACAGCGTGCCACCATCCAATAGGCATAAAGATCGCATCCCCTGGATTTAAAGTCACTTCGATAATGGGAATTTGATTAAATAATGGATACTTCTCATAGTCAGGGTTTTCAAGATCTACTGCACTAAATACACCTCTGTAGTTATAAAGCCTATGCGTATAATATGGCGGAATAATCTTCCATACTTTGCGACCATAGATTTGGACAAATATCAGATTAACAGGATCATGATGTAAAGGAGTAATCGTTCCAGCAGGTCCAAACCAAAAGAAAGTAGTGCCATTAATATTTTGAGAATCGAGATATTCGGGAAATATCTCAATATCATCTAGCAAACCCCGCAAAGCAGTTTTTTCGATATTGCCATTGTTTGCCACCATATAATAGTTATTCGTTGCTCCCCCATTTACGACATTGTCAGCATAATCAGCCATTTGCATTTTTTGGCGATGTTTATCGATATTAAGCTCATATAAGCGATCGCTATTGCGATCGCTTTGTACTTCTATCTCGACATGACCATAATTCTCCTTTAAATATTCAGGATTCCAAAGCGAAAGCGCTTGCCAATTTTTTGTAATATCAGTGAGGATTAAGGGGATATTTTTAGAGTAGTAATTTTCTAAGAAATCAGCCCGCGAGATATTAGGTCTGCTTTCAATGGATTGAGAATGAGGAGAAAGTGAGGCTAACTCAGCGAGAATGTTGGCGTATGATTCAGATTTTTGAAGTAATTGGACAAATTTATGCCCTGATTGAAAATAAGGGTTGCGTCTGATGGAGCTTACCTCTAGTCTTGCTGAACTAGGACTAATCCCATGCGCAATTAGCTGTTGCATAATGACAGAGTCATCAATATCCGCAAACTTACTATCCGCAATCCAACGTCGCCACTCATCGGTAATTGGCTCAGAAGTAGCTACGATCTGTGAAAAATAACGCGGATCGAAGGTAGAAAAATTAGGTTGATTATTTCGTATATGAGGATTCTGTTGCATGTTTAGATGCCATTTTGAAGCTCTATTGATTAGAATTATCATATTTCTAGCATTTTATGTGGCAAGTTATCCAGCAGAAATTCTCCTGTATAAAAATCGATTTTAACGAAAGTACGCTTGCGGCGTACTTTCGTTAAAATCGATTTTAGTGTTTTCAGCTTATAGGTGTTGAAAACACCAAAATCGATTTCATAAAGAGGCTTACGGGGTGTATGGTCGCAAACCCTAATATCATGGTTAATTTAATTTTTTGACATAATATATTCCCTACCCAATATAAGGCGATCACCTTATCACAGCAAAAGATCGAAATCTTTGTAACTTTTGCAATTTGCTTGGGTACTATATTGCAGTCAGGTTGGTAAAAGTTATGTCTGATTCTAAGCAAAGCCGTAAAATCAATCGCTTTTTCGCAGAATTTATCGCTAAATTGAGAAAGTGGCTAAACAAAATTGGTAGCTCAATCCGAATTGATCGCCGCTTTGTGCGGCAGTTGCTGGGGGCAACTAAGGGGCAAGGTAAAAAAGCTAAAAATGCTGCTGGCTTTGTATTGCCAACTGTAACTCTGGTGACTCTGGTAGTCACTTTATTGGTAGTGACTACTGTTGCTAGATCTTCAGACAGAGCAAGAAGCGCAGCTAATTCAAGGGCTGAACAAGTTTTTCGAGTTTCGGCAACCCCAAGCATTGATCGCGCTCGTGCCAAGATTGAGGCATTGCTAACTGATGACAAACTGCCTCGAACAACACCTCCTGAGCTAATTCTTGACAACGTTATTACTGGGGATAGTGGCAAGTATACTTTTCCCGATGAGACAAGACTACAACTGGTTTACAACATTGACCCAGCCAACCCTAAGATAGAAGCTAACGATCCCAAAATTGAAAAGAGGGAATATGCTTCAACAGCTTGGAAATTTCCGATTGATACAGATAACAACGGTAAATTTGATTCCTATGGTCTGTATAGTATTCTCTTCCGCGCTAGAACCGAAACCAATCGCCCTATCTCTCCACTTGAAGCCCGTTCATTACCAATGGATGAGACGGCTCTCACTGGAGCTTGTGTCGCAACGGGTGGAGTCACTAATGTGGCAACTCAAGAAGGCTGGTCACCATCTAGTGACAACAAGCTAAAAAAAGCCTTTTTTGTTTACGCTGCTACAGTCCCAATTAAGTCTGAAGCTAGTTTTCCTGCAAATGCTAATGGCAACTATGAAACCTACAGTGGTGCTACCACTATTAGTGCTGTAGAGTTACAGCAAGATCGCGCCCGATCGCCCCAAAATAATAATGCTGTTTGGTTTGAGGGAGATTCAGAACTTGTTAATGTGGCAACATTTCGCCTCAATGGTCGAGTTTATACTTCAGGTAACTTGATGGTTGGTACAGGCAAAGACCTCAATGTTACTTTTTACCAAGTTAGTAGCTCTGGAGATAATCCTAGTAACTCCAAGCTATTTGGTTCTTGTTATTATGAGAAAAAGAATAGTGAAATTGTAGTTGCGGGTAATGTAGTTGAGGGGGATGCGTCGTTTAGCGATGTGGCTAAACTTTCTCCTGATACAGACCCGTTAGGTAATGGTGGCAACGTTAAAGTTCACTTGTTTCAAGGTGTGGGTGTTAGACCAGATCAAGCTGATGGAGTAGCAGCCTCAGGGAGTAAAAGTCCACAACTAATTAATGAAACAAACCAAAGCGTTGATAGTGCAGTCACCCTAAGTAAAGATGTAGCTTTGAATGATTTTGCCTATAGTAGGCGGGTCAAAGCCTTAGTTGATGCCGCGATCGCTAGAGGTTCTCTCTCAATCACCAAAGCACTTCCTGCAAAAACTTTAGAAGTGAAAGATTTGACTTCAGTTGATCCTCCGTCAGTAATGGAAGATGTGGTTAAACGGATTCTAGATGAAGGGTTGTCCGACCCTGATGATATTCTCAAAGCTCGTCGTGCGGCACTAACTTCTTACTTCAAAGAAAGAACAAGAAAAGTTTCTTTTGGTGAAGTTCCTTTAGAGACTCCCGAAACAATTCCCACAACAGCATCAGATCTATTTAGCGAACTCACAGTCACTGGACAAACAAATAAGGAATTAGTCCCTAGAATAGACTGGATGCTACCCACCTACAGTAATGGAGCAACATTTGGTAGACCCGTTGGTGATTTTGTTCTTGGCAATAAGTCTAATTTTGATGGTTCCGTTATTGCTGGTACTGGTCAAGGCAGTCTAAAACTTCTCATAGATCCCAACAACGCTAACAATCTAGCTTTGTCAGCCTCTGAACCTGCGACAGTTACATCCGCAAACAAAGAATTTTTTCTAGGTGATCGCGTCTTAGTTGGGAACAATCTTCCCGCAAGGTGGTTGAAGTACAACTCAGGTGCTGATGCGCTGGAATTTGTTGGCGATACTGAAAGTGGCGACATTACAACTAACAGTTCAGTAACTTGGAATAGCAGTACTTCCAAACGCTATCGCAATACCCGTGCATTTCCTCTGAGTAACCTTGGAGTATCTGATCGCGGTGGATTTTGGGAGCTTTCTGCTGCGGCTGATCCCTCAATTGTTGACTCTTCAGTTACCCCGATCAAAAAACAAGACGAAGCTGCACCTCGCGTTGGTGGCTTGCGAGTAGTTACCAATTCAGGTATCTATAGTCGTCTTCCTAAAGACACCTTCCTGCCAAGGTTTAGAACTGGATATAGTGACGACCCAGCCACTACAACAGTTGACGAATCTAGTGCTCCTGTCTGGGATGGTAAACCACAGAATAATCCCATCACGCCAATTAACGAGTTAAACTTCGCATCACCTACGGCAAACTTTGTTGTCTGGCAAGACTCCATGCCGATGACAGGCACAGTTGACACTCGCAAAGGTGACTTACAGATGCGAGCAAATGCTATTTATCACTATAAATACAGCTCCTTTGATTCGCTCAATGCCTCTACATATCAATTACCCATTGCCTGTGTCAGTAGCTACTATGACCCTACTAATCCCACAACTGCCAAAAATGGTAAAGCAATAGATGGGACTACCAACTTACCTTGGAACTATGATCCTAATGGACGCTCCAATAATGGGATTGTCTATGATGTAAAAGCTACTGCAAGTTCTATTAGTGGTATTAGCTATAGCCCAACAACAGGATTATTTACTTATGCGAGTGGAGCCGAAGATCCTTCTAGTACAGCCACCAGTCTTAAAGAGCGTCTATCCTACCAAGCAAACCTAATCTTTCCTAATGGAAGATTTGCGAATGAACAGTTACGAAATGTCCTGATCAAGCTTGCTAGTGGTGGAACTGGTAAATTAACCCTGCCAGAGCAGTCAACCCTCGACTCTAATATTTGCGCTCTCACGATCCTTGATGGTAGTAGCGTTCCTAACGTAAATGCTTTGCCATCAGTTCAAGGTGGGATTCAGCTACCTCACGGCACATTCCGCGAAGCTACCTTCCTAGATGCTAGAGAAGTTAAGTCTCTTAATCGTAATGAGTCTCTAACCGAAGCTGCAAATGGCAATAATAGTACTACTAGCGCCTCAAATTACGGATTATCAATCTCTGCAAAAAATCGTGGTGATATCTATGACCTGCAAATTGAGCAACGTCAGCCGCTAGAAGTTAGAGTTACCGACATTGATATTGACCGCCTGAGAGGCGCAAAAGTCACAGGACAGCCTAATAACAACAGCGCCGCAGGTGTCCCTACGGAATATTTACTACCCTATAGTGGCGTTGTCTATGCAACTCGCGAAGATGCCCTAGCGGATTTGAGCTATTACGATATTGACGGTTCTAATGATCCTAAAGTGACCGATCTGGAAACTCGGAAGACTTTTAGCTCACTCGATTTCCGCCTCGATCCTACTCGCCGCCCTAGTGGTATCCGTCTAATTAATGGCTATCGCCTATGGCGTAGTGAACTAATCAGTGCCAATTTAAGCAATGTCGATGGCACAGTAGATCTGTCAGACACTGACTATACTAAGGCTGCTTACAAGTTCTCAGAGGTTACTAAAGGCGAAAAGGGACTAATCTTGGTGTCAGATTTGCCAGTATATGTCAAGGCTCAATATGATCCTAAAGCCTCTGTTGTCTTTGATACCAGCACTGCAATCACAACCACTGCTACAGCTCCTGCATTTAATAAACATACTCAAGAAGAATTCACGGCTCCCCTTAATGAAGCCATTAGCACAATTAGCAATCCTGCGGGTATTGCCACAGCTACGGCTAATATTTGGAATAACTTCTATACACGCCATGCTGATAATGGCGCTGGCGATAAACTTAATCCTAACTTTGCTTGCCGCCCCAGTCAAAATACTGGATGTATAGTAGGAGATCAATGGCGATCGGCGACCATTATCGCTGACTCGGCAACAGTACTATCTGCAAGCTTCTTAGATGGCTATCGACGGGATGGCGACTTTGATATACGCAACAATGCCAATACATCCACCAGTTTGAATTGGCAGTCCCAGTTAAATCCTAACGATCAGAAACAAAAGGATAGTAGTTACGTTGTTGAACGTCGTCGCCTTGGGTTCTTTAATAATAATTTTGTGACCAGTGCGAACTGGATGCGGGTTAGAACTCCTGATGATAAGCAATGGACAGCATCGACGCAACCAACTCTGTGGATGGGCAACCCTCAAACAATTGGCAATCAATATACAGCAGGAAATAAACAAACTAGAGTGCCTCAAAATGGCAATATGTCTAGTTACAATGCCAATGGGGTAACACCTGTCCAAAGGCGGTTGAACTTCCATGAATATGGCATGGAAATGTGTCGTAAGTTGCCTTTGAGCGAATGCACCTTCTCGGATTGGATTAAGGGAGACACTGGCGCAACACCAGATCCAGAAAATTCTGCGGGAACAACGGCTTTACCAACAATTGCCCCTGCCACTGGGTTGATATCGACACCAACTGATGCACCACGCTATATCTCTGCCAGCAATTGGCGCTATCCCCGTCGCCTATCCTTCATGAGATATGACGATCTGTACAAAGATGGCAATATGCAACTCGTCATGGGTGGGCAATGTGCTGTTACAGCTAATTCGAGAACTGCATACACTATTCCTATAGGCGTATTTAACGGCGATTTATCCACAGGATTTACCTACCCACAGTTTATGGGTATTCCTGATCAACCTCTTGATGCTAGTGGTACCAATAACAATAAAAGAAATAGCTACGGTACTGTGCCTTGTCCAGAAATCGGGATGACGGTTGAGATTCTAAATACCCCAGCTAACCCCATACCTAACCTTCCAGAAGGTAGAAGAATTACTTTCCATAAAAACCCAATTGCGGTAACTAAAAACTTTTCACTGTTCCAGCAGCTTGGTAATACAGATAATCTACCTGATGTCGTCTGGGGAACAGGTAATGATGATGGGAATGCCAACCCGACAGAGGGTAGTGTCACTAACTCACCTGATAACAATGAGCCAATTGCAAATGGTGGTAACTATTACAAAGAAGTGGCTGTCAATGTTCCTAGCACTGATCCTGCTCCAGGGGTGTCGCAGCCAATTGATGACACTGAGTACAGTACCAATAATGCTGTCTATCGGCGCTTTGACTTCCAAGTAAGGCTAAATAACCGTAACTTATTAGCGGCTGGCGAAACGGCGCGGGTGCGGGTAACATTATTCCCTGAGAACTCGGCAGTACCTGCACTCACAGCAACTTCAATTACGGGGAGAGCTAGAGAATTAACAACACCGACTCTCACTAGGCAGTTTAACGCCACTGTACCGCCACAAACAGCAACACCAACACGGACGATTAGATCCGCTTCAACTACGGTTGCCCCATCAGACAACCCTGCAACAGGTGGTGACTACATCAATCGTCTGTATAATCCTCGGGCTTATTCAGTAAAAACGCCGCAGCCATCCAACGCAGCCGATATCACCACCGCAGATGCCACTGAGAACAGACTCTTCCCCAGACTCCCTGTTGGAACTCAGGCTACAACTGACAGTG
This sequence comes from Pseudanabaena sp., assembly GCA_044354985.1. Taxonomy (GTDB): domain Bacteria; phylum Cyanobacteriota; class Cyanobacteriia; order Pseudanabaenales; family Pseudanabaenaceae; genus Pseudanabaena. The sequence goes on from JBIKYZ010000008.1 coordinate 27,481, forward strand.
CAGCGCCCAACAGTTCGTCAACTGCTGCGTCGGCGATCGATTCAGCTTTCTGTCCTGAAAATCAATACTGCACGATCCTGTCATGGACGGGACCCACTGCTCCTGCAACCACTTCACCGACTGGGTCTGACGATGATATTAAACTTCTATCAGTACTCGTTGTACGTGATAGTGCCAATGAAAACAATGAAACATTTAGATTGACATTAGATAACGTAGTCAGGTCTAGTGGTGGCAAGATTGGCTACGTTAATACGAGAAATGCTCAGGCAACTATTCAGGTTTATGATGCTGGTAATCCAAACCGGCCAACTCCTTGTGGTACAGGAAACAGGAGCTATCGACTGAGTGGATATGATGATCGTGAATTTTTAGGTGCTAGCACTGCTGCTAATTGTCCTACGCCACCTACACCAACCCCTCCCCCTGTTGGTGGGGATGGTGGCGGTGGAATGTTACCAGGATATTTTGTTCATAGTTATGGGCATTTGAGTGCTGCCTATCCATTTAAGTTTATTAATACGCCTCAACGTCCATTTAACCCACCCTCTGCAAACAATAATACTGGAACCGCAGCAGGTCGCTATAGATGGGGTGTTGATCTTGATGGCAATCCCACGATTGACAATGATGCAGAGAATCGCTTCCCTGATATTCCTGAAGATCCTGAGACTTTAGGAGAGGTTCCCATGCTTCCCGCCGATCCTAACCTTTCCCCCACTGCGACCACTCTTGCTAATAATAATCAAGGCATGACTCGTGATAATCCACCCAGAGTGGATCGAGCGCTGTGGTATAGAACCACCAATAACTATGGTGATCCGATGGGAACTAGCAGTCGAACTCGTTACGAGCGGGATAAGATGTTGTACATTAACAACTTGAGTTATCCAGATATTAGCGGCAGTGACAGTAATAGAGCTAATCTGAATACGCTGGGTCGTTTGATGTTGCCTGATACTGTATGCATTAACTCGGCAACAGGTGATGTGGATGAGCGCTGCTTGGGCAAACAGTATGCTGTTACTGGTAACTCATCGGCTTCAGATACAATTCTCAATCTGAATCTCCCTTACAACCCTCACTACCCTAGTGACGAATTTAGTACGAACGGTGACTCTCAGGCAGCGAATAAGAAGCCTGCAACGGTGTTCGCGGTGTGCGGCGCGACAGGTAACTCTGAGAAGACGTTCCAACCCACTCAGAGACTAGGTAGGACTGATATTACAGGTTCTAGCTGTCCTATCGATCCGAGAACGGCGATCGTGAACTTTATTGGCACTGCCCCCACAAGCACTTTCCCTAACTTGACTGGTGGCACTGGGTTACAGAGTGCGCGTCTTGTCCCTGCCAATACTGGTACGGACGAGTTTAAGGGAGTTATTCCTGATGACACTAATAAGTCTGACAGAACTGCTATTGTCACGGGTGGAGTTAAGACTGGATCGGCGATCGATGTGACCTTGAGGGCAAAAAATACATACAGCAGTAACAAGGTTAATGTGTACAACCTCAAGGATCTGGGTAGTCTCTCTGGTACAACTCGTACCTTATCGGGAAGGATTACTTTACGTGCAAACTGTGTGCTTGCCACAGACACAAGTGCCACTCCCGCAAATACAGCTTGTACTCCGACCAGCCGCCGTTTAGGTCCTAGCCCTGTGTTTATCTTGAGAGCAGAGACGACCGAAGACATCACCTTTGACACGCTAAAAGTCCAGCTTGATGGTGTTGATCCTAATAATGTTTTCTGGGTATTCCCTAAAATAGCTGGCGATCAAAATTTAGTCTTTAAAGGTAATAGCAAGACTAATCCAAGTATCGTTACTGGGAACTTCATTGGCACTATGCCTGCAACAGTGGTTACGGCAACAGTTGCCAACTCAACGGATCTGAATATTCTTGATGTGAATACTTCCTTTAGAGGTGTGAGATTCTTAGGCTTTAGGGCAGTTGCTGGTGTGACTGGAGTTGTTCCAACGCAAGTAGGTGTTGACGGTAATACCTTGATGGCAGCATTGACATCTGTTGATCAGCCTGAGCTACAGCCAGTCTTACAGCTTCATTTCCCCAATAGAACTACTGCTGATACAAATACAATCTTTAACGCTTTACAGCCCCTATTCTTTGATGCGAATAATGATCGTAGTCAAAGTGGTATTAATGGTTTCCCTCAAACTGACCAAGGACAATGGACTATCCGACCTGTGCGAAGTGAGGTAAATGCATACTTTGTGGCAGGCAACTCGCCAATCCGCAATGGCATTTCGTATACAACATCGCTAACAGCACCGACTTCTAGTAGTGTGACAATTTTGAACGCTTCTAGTGCCTCTGCTGCCAATGTCCCGTTAGATAATGTTGGTGAGACTGCTGGTGGATTGAATAACTTTATCCGCTTGCTAGAAAATTGGGAAGCGATTCCTCTGAAGATCACTGGTGGTTTCTTGCAAAATAGTAGAAGCAAGTTTGCCACAGCACCTTATGCGGCGACTAGTCCCATCATTAGTAATATTACTGGCGTTCCTAGCTTCAGTGATATCCAGACTATATTCATTAATCCTGTCTTACCAAATATACGCATGAGTAACTTCAACTTGCAATATCAGTCAATTACTCCTCAGCGTATTCCCTTCTTCTCAGCACCGATCAGACTTTGGGGTTATGACGTTGCCCTCTTGACTCAACAGCCCGATCGCTTTGCTGAACGCTTTGCTACACCGATTGCTGGTGCAAATGAGTTTTTCAGAGAAGTTAGTGGCGATGATCCTTGGGTTGAAGCTTTACTATGTGCTTTAGAACCAAATGACCCTGAGGATGACAATACCGCCATCAATTCAACTGTGAATATAGGCTATAAGAAGAAGTTTGGTACAAGTCCAACGAACTATACAGTTCGTGCCTTGCGTGGAAATGATTTGCCGAACCGATGCACAACCACAACAACCTACGGTGGAGCAAGTATTACCCCAGCGTCCTATGATTAGGCTCTATTAGTTTGAGAAACAAGGGGCTTAAGCCCCTTGTTCTCTCTAGTATTGACTGACTATGATTTAATTTTAAAAAAATCTTGCTATGGTGTATCGTCATGACAAATCTAAATAGCAAAATACAACTAGCGATCGCCGCAAGTCTCTTAAAAACTACTTCTAAGAGAAACCAGAGAAGAGATGAAGGTTTTACCTTACTTGAATCGCTAATGGCTGTGGTAGTTGTAAGTATTTTGATCGTAAGCATTGGTCCAATGGTTGCCCTATCAACCGCATCAAGAGTCAATGCCAGACGAGTCGATCAGGCAACCCAAGCTGGTCGCGCCTATATCGAAGCAGTACGCGGTCAAGTCTATGATACTGTCGATTTCCCAGCATCTCTTCGTAGCTCAGTAAGTGCTCAGGGACAATACATATTTGACTTACCTGCCCCAACTACTGCAAGCTTCCCAATTCCAGCAGGCTGTGATCTAAATATCGCGGATCCTAATGTCAAGAATATTGATGGTGGTAGAGTGCCGGGAGTTTGCGTTGATGCTAATGGTGATGGATTTAGGCTCGATGATCCCCAAGATCTGGTCATTCAACCAATGCGAAGCGGCGGCATAGTTGCCGACAAGTTAAGAGATGAAGGATTTTGGTTGGCGGTAAGAGTCTATCGGGCGGATGCTTTTTTTTCAGGCATAACACTTAAAAAAGGGACAGAGCCTGAATGTGACTCTAGCAAATTGGTATTTGTTGGTACACAAGGTTCTCCGACTTGTCCGCTTGTGACTATGCGATCGCAAATTATTTTAAACCTCAGCCTCACCAATAACAAGCAAGGTACGGGTCAATAACTATAACAAGGAAAACTTTCCTATGAAAAAACTAATTCGGAGTGTTTTTGGTTCTCGTCAGCGCAAAAAAGCACTTAATACTAGTCGAAAAGGCTATAAGAACTACCTAAAAGGGTTCACCTTGATCGAGCTATTGGTAGCGATGCTAATTACATCGATAATTGTGTCGGTGATGCTGGCTTTCTTGGTGGGTGTATTAGAAAGCGATCGTAAAGAGCAAGCCAAATCTGACGCACAAGAAGAAGTGCAATCGGCTCTTAGCTATATTGCTGATGATATGCAAGAAGCTGTATATATTTATGGAGCGACTGCACTCAGCGAGATTAATCCTGCTGACCCTACCAAAAGTCAACTTCCACATGCACAGTCAAATGCACCTGCATCATGCAACACAACTAACTGCACTCCAGTTTTAGTATTTTGGAAGCGTTACACCTATGATCCAACTGCCAAAACTTCAGATGGCAAATATTATGGATGTCTGCCCTATCAAGATGGAACCCCACTTGCCACCGCTTGTAATGCTAGTGCTAGTGATGCTAACAAGAGAGCGGCTTTTGGTGCAGATAGTTTTACTTTCTCTTTGGTTGCTTACTACCTTAAAAGCGATATTGGTGAAAACAGTGCTACTTGGTCAAATACAGCGAGAATTTTGCGCTGGGAGCTAAAAGATGGCTATCGCTGGTATTGCGCTGATAATGTGTCTGGTTGTCCACCAGACAACACAAAACTTGCTGCTGATGGTACTGCATATCCTACTGGTGCTAGTCCCTCATATCCTACATCTATAGCAGATGCAACGATAGTCGATAGAAATGCTTATTTCATCCCTCCAGATCAAGGATTTAGTCGTCCAGATTTTCTTGCTGCTGGCAGCCTTTCTCAAAATGCAGGTAAATGGCGTAAATTTGCAAACTTTAATTTTAGTCAAAACCCGTTTACGACTCTATTAGATTTTGTTGACGATACAAAATACACAGATCCAAATATAAAGATGGCGGTAGTTACTAATAACAGTGCCACCGATCCTTTTGGTAATCCAGACTGTGCAGATCCTACAAAAGGGGTCGGAGTTGCCAGTGCGACGATGCTTGCTCAGCGAGTTCCTAGCGACTTTAGTAACGCCACAGCCAATCCTTCGCAATTGACTAGTTTTTATACTTGTGTCGCCCCCGAACAAGTTACAGCTAGGGTTTATCTGCGAGGTAACGCATTGGCGAGGATACAATCTATTGCAAGCTTGCGTAAACCAAATGATGGCAACTCTTCATTTTTTCCTAACGTCAATGTACGTGTATTTGGACGTAGCTCTCTTGGACTAAATAAACAAAAATCTTAGGTGCAGATATGGACAAAGCTTTTATCTATAATTTTTTTACTTCACTTTTGAGAAAAGGAAAGTATCCAACAGGGAGAGTTGCCAAATACCAAAAACGACTTTTTCGTTCTGATAATTTTGGACAATCAGCAGGTTTCACCCTAATTGAAGTCCTTGTTGTGATGATTATGGTGGGTATTTTGAGTGCGATCGCGGCTCCAGGATGGCTTGCCTTTCTGAATAACCAACGTCTAAGTACGTCTCAAAGCCGTGTATTTAGCACATTAAAAGATGCCCAGTCTACTGCAAAAAGGAGAGGTATTCCGACCTCCTTCGCTATCGGAAATGATGCGACTAAAGGCTCTTATACAGTGGTGCTTACACAAGAACAAGTAGATCAATTACAGCTAGGTACAGCAGTTTCGTCTCTTGATCCACCTGCTAATGTTCAATATTTAGAGCAAGGTGTAGAGGTTTTGTCCGTCACCAAAGCAACTTCTCCGTCGTTGACATTACCATTAACAGTTACATTTAATTCGCAAGGATTACCTGTGAATGTAAATAATCAAACTGATCGATTTACGGATTTTCCACTCCGTATAAACTTAAACACTACAAATAGTCCCAATCGCAAGCGTTGTACAACAATTACAACGATTTTGGGATCAGTGAAAACAGGATCTGATACTGAATGTGACTAGCGTGCAAATAACTAGATGATTTGTTAGACTTGCAATCACCAAATAATTGCATCTAAAAATCACAAAAAGTCATGCTGCGAATCAGAAGGAAATACTGGCAAAAGAGACGAGATAGCTTTTATTCGATCATCGGTTTTACAATACTCGAAGTCCTAGTTGTGATGATGATCATTGGGATTTTAGCCGCGATCGCTGCACCATCTTGGCTAGGATTTGTAAATAATCAAAGACTTAACTCCGCCCAAAGTCGTGCGTTTAGCACTCTGCGATTAGCTCAAAGCAACGCTAAACGCACTCAAACTATGTGGCAAGCAACTTTTAGAAATACTCCTAATATTGCACAATATGCAATTCATCCTGACTCAACTGTAACTAACACTAAAGAAGATTGGGACAATTTACCTTGGCAAAATTTTAATGAAGGGGTAATAATTGTCGAGAGTGATGATGAAACTAAGCCACGTACAACATTTATCAAAGTTTGGGCAGATCCAGAGCCAGACGTATATTACACACAGTTTACGCCTAAAGGCAATCCGAATGGTGTGCGGGGATTAGGTCGTGTCACTTTTACGACTAGATCAGGCGATCGCAAAAAATGTGTAATTATTTCAACATTACTAGGCTCTATGCGTTTAGCAGAAAACGAAGAATGTAATCAAACCTAAAAGAGAAAAGTGCTGCTTCTCTGACGATTGTGCAATTTTCCGATTAGCTTGTGCTAATCAGAAAATTGCTAAGTAGGAAGGCTTAATTAAATGTAGGATGCGTTAGTGAAACGTAACGCATCAATTTAGTTGTGAATGATGGGTTAGCGATAGCGTAACCCATCTTACGTTTACAGTACTTTGCGCTCAAACCCAAATCAAGAAAAACCTTAAAAGCGTTGTAAAACAACGCTTTTAAGGTTTTTCTTGATCGGCAATTGCTGTAATTCCAACAACTTACTTATACTAATTGAGATTAATAGCTTCCTGCCTTATTTGCAGTATCTTTTAAATTGGCATTAAAAAACATTGGGATGAACTTCTCAATAAAAGTAGAAGGATCTTTTGCCCAAGCCTTCTTGAATATATCGATGCGAGTCTTTTGTAACTCATTAGAGAACAAAGTCTCAGGAAGTTGATTGAGCAAGTATTGAGGACGTTCCCAGAGAGGAAGAGTTTCGGAAATCTTCAACAAATTCTCAAGGCGGCGCACTTCTGCACCAGCAAGAACATCCATTCCTGACTCAAACGCAGCATGTTCGATCGCTACATATTTACGCTTAGCAGCATCAACCTTGGCATGATGCGCTTCACTCTTTTTCGCAATCTCTCCAAGCTTGCGATTACCCCAGCGTACATGAGCCGCTTCTTCAGGAAGAATCTTCTCAATGGTTTCGCGGATCTTGATGTTTTCAGGGGTTTGCTCAACTTTCTTGAGAGAGCGAATATGAGCCGCGAAATATTCACAGCCACGCTTTTCCGCAACATTGATTCCCGCCAAGGCATCAATCACAAAGTCTTCAGGATTGGAGGAGACTTCGTACTTACTCAAGCGGTTAAATTCATCAATATACAAATTGCCATCTGGTGTGCTGATCTCTTCACCAAGTTCATACAGCAAATCAGTTAACCAAGCTGCATGACGCGCTTCGTCAGAAACATGATGTGATAGATCTTGAATCAAATCACGGGGCTTGCCATTGAGAAATTCAATCAGTCCAGTTAGGTCTTTGCAACTACGCTGTTCACTAAAGCGATAACGATTTAAAGTGGTCATGTGGACTTCACGCTGACGCACTACATTATCGAGAATGTCTTCAGCACTGAGTTGACCGCGAAATTTACGGGGATATGCAACAGTCATTTTATAAACCTAGATAATGAATACCTAGCTTAATTTTAATATTAATTTGTAAAGAAGTGTGAAGACTACCCCCATATCTACTCCCTACGACTGGCTCGATCGCTCCCTAGACTCGATCCACAAAGCTAACTGGTATCGTTCTACGCAAACCGTTACGAGCAAAGCAGGGACGATCGCCATGATTGATGGGCGCGAAATGTTGATGTTTGCTAGCAATAATTATTTGGGCTTAGCAGGCGATCGCCGCTTGATTGATGCAGCCATTAGGGCGACAGAAATGTACGGTACTGGCTCAACGGGATCGCGCTTAGTCACAGGGCATTTGGCTTTGCATGAGGAATTAGAATCGGCGATCGCTGATCTAAAAAATACAGAAGCAGCTTTAGTGTTTAGCTCTGGTTATTTAGCAAATTTGGGGACAATTGCGGCGATCGTGGGAGCGCGAGATTTGATCTTAGGTGACGCTTACAATCACTCTTGTTTAAAAAAAGGTGGTTTGCTCAGTGGCGCAACGGCGATCGATTATCAGCATTTGAATTTGGCTGATCTCACCGCCAAATTGCAAGAACATCGGGCGAAATATCGGCGTTGTCTGATTACGACTGACAGCGTATTTAGTATGGATGGCGACCTTGCGCCATTGCGGGAAATTATAGACTTAGCGCATCAATACGATTGCATGGTGTTAGTCGATGAGGCGCATGGTACGGGAGTATTTGGCGATCGCGGAGGTGGTTTGACTCAGTCTTTAGGAATTCAGGAAAACTTAATCCAAGTAGGAACCCTAAGCAAAGCTTTGGGGAGTTTGGGCGGCTATGTAGCAGGTTCGGCAAAACTGATCGACTATTTACGCAATCGTGCCGCTACTTGGATTTATACGACAGGGCTATCGCCTGCGGATACGGGTGCAGCGATCGCGGCGATTAAGATTATAAAAATTGAGAATAATCTCCGAGAGAAGCTTTGGCAAAATGTGGAATTTTTGAAACAGGGTTTACAAAATTTGGGCTTTCAGGCGATCGCCTTTGACTCACCGATTGTTGCGATCGAGATGGGAGATATTGCTAAAACGCTACAAATGGCTACCCATTTACGGGAAAATGGAATCTTTGCGCCTGCCATCCGTCCGCCTACCGTTCCTACTCCGCGTATTCGCTTAACTCTGATGGCAAGCCATACACAAGCACAAATCCAGTTTTTGATGCAATGTTTACAATCTTGGTAAATCTTGATGTTCAGACAATGATCTTAATGACTAGTATTGATGCAATTTTACAGTTGTTAATACTAATTTTTTTATGCTCATTAGTAAATCAATATCGTGGAGTCAAAACTTATACGTTTGGTAGAGCTTTTACAATAATTAGCTATTTCATCAGTCTGATTAAAAGTCCTTTTATATCTATTACATTAGCTTTAGCGGGTGTTTTCCTTTTGGCAGGTACTTCTATCTCTTGCTTTGGTATTGCTCAATTTACTGGCAAAAAGATTAAGCCCTATTACCTATTAATCATTAATCTTTTATTCATAACTGTTCAGTCATATTTTTTGATATTTAAAGATGTTTTTGTATTTAAAAGCATCACTCAAACAATCTTTCAAATAGTTGTTTTCTCAATATCTACTTATTGTTTACTAACGACTTCCCATAAAAGCTTTGTTGGGTCTTCTAGGTTTATGGCAATTGTGATGATTAGCTTATTAATGTCATTAGTAGGTAGAGTTATACTCCTTGCCAAAAATCCACCCAATCAGTTATTTGTCCCTAATGAGCTAAATTCTTCAACTTTGATATTTGTATCTATATTCACTTTCTTATTGACGGCTGGATTTATCATGATGGTCTGTCAGAGACTTTTCTATGATTTAAAGGTTGCAGCTAATACGGATGTGCTAACTCGGTTACTTAATCGACGAGCGATGATGCATCAGCTTGAGATTGCCATGAATCAGTTTTATCGTAGCGATCGCTCCTTTGCACTTATTTTAATTGATGTCGATTTCTTTAAACGGGTTAATGATGTCTATGGACATGATGGCGGTGATATGGTGCTGGTTCATCTTGCTCAAATTCTGCAAACCAAAATGCGTCAAATAGATTCAGCGAGTCGATGGGGCGGTGAAGAGTTTTTGATTTTATTACCTGATACAGCCATCGATCAGGCTCATGAGATTGCTGAGCGATTACGCTCGTATGTAGAGACAAATCCCGCACCAACAAACATTCAAATCACAATCAGTTTAGGAATTGCCGTCATCCGTCAACATGGCAATTCGCTGGAGAGCTTAATTACGGCGGCTGACCACGCTCTCTATGCAGCCAAGAGAAATGGACGTAACCAAGTAGCGATCGCCAACTAGAAATCAAAAGTAATGGACGGTGCGAAGCGCCGTCTATTACTTCTGTATAATCATGACCTATGCAGAAATTATTAATTTGTACTGACCTTGACCGAACGCTATTACCCAATGGAACTCAACCAGAATCCCCTAAAGCACGAACCATATTTACCCGTTTAGTCAGTCGCCCCGAAGTCTATTTGGTATATGTGAGCGGTAGAAATCTTGCATTAGTTCAAGACGCGATTCAGGAATATGATTTGCCAGCACCGCTTTGGATAGTTGGTGATGTCGGTAGCACGATGTATAAATATGAGGGCGATCGCTGGAAGTCTTGGCAAAGCTGGACACAGCAGATTGCGTGTGATTGGCGAGGTTTAAACGCTGTAGATTTAGAGCCATGGTTTACCGATTTAGCGGAAATATCGCATTTAGTCTTGCAAGAACCCGATCAACAAAGCCGTTTTAAACTTAGTTATTATCTGCCCTTAGATAGCGAAAAAGATGCTTTGCAGCAATACATCAGCGATCGCCTTGAAGAGCAAAATATTGCTGCAAGTTTGATATACAGCGTTGATGAAGCTAAAGAAATTGGTCTATTGGATATATTGCCAGCCAGAGCCACCAAACTTCATGCTGTGGAGTTTTTGATGGGTCAATTGAATTTCGATGATGGTAATACTGTTTTTGCGGGTGATAGCGGGAATGATCTGCCAATGCTGATTAGTACCGTGCCTTCTGTTTTAGTTGCCAATGCTCCTGAAGACATTATTGTCCAGTCACAACAGCAAGCTAAAGAACTAGGAAATACGCATAGATTATATTTAGCTCAGGGAGGCTTTTTGGGCATGAATGGAAACTACAGCGCAGGGATTTTAGAAGGAATTGTTCATTATTATCCAGAAACACAGAGATGGATAGAATGATATGTCGCGGTTTGCTCAACACATCATTCTACAGGCAAACATATTTTAGGGAAACTCCATGTACGAACAAATCTCTCATTCACTTTTAAATTCTATCCTTGACGATTTAAAACCTGAAATTCGCCGACAAGATCTACGACACTTTTATACCCGTCTTGGCGCTAATTTCTACGCAATTCATTCGCTTTTCTATACGCTGTATGGACATCGCGATGATTTCAAATTACAAATGTTGCGCCTAGTAGAAACTATGGCAAAGGGCTATATCGATCGCTCTCCAGAATTAGAGCATTTGGATATTCAGCGCGAACAAGACCACAACTGGTTTTTGTCCCAAAAATGGGTAGGGATGGCTCTCTATTCCAATGGATTTGCCGACAATTTACGGGATCTCGTGAGCAAAACCAGTTATTTTCAAGAATTAGGTATCAATATGGTGCATATTATGCCGATTTTGAAATGTCCTGAAGGTAAAAGTGATGGAGGCTATGCAATCAGTGATTTTCGACAAATTGATGATCGCGTTGGCGACTTAGAAGATGTTCGTCTTATTGCCGAAGATTTCCGCAAACGAGATATTTTGTTAGTTCTGGATATTGTTCTAAATCATACTTCTGACGAACATGAATGGGCTAAGAAAGCCATCAAAGGCGATAGTCGTTTTCAAGACTATTACTACATTTTTGAAGGTCGAGAAGTCCCTGATATGTTCGAGCAGAGTATGCCAGAGATATTTCCCGAAACCTCTCCAGGCAATTTTACTTGGAATCCTGCAATGGAAAAATGGGTCATGACAGTTTTCCATGATTATCAATGGGATTTGAATTACAGTAACCCTGCGGTATTTATTGAAATGCTGGACATTATCCTATTTTGGGCAAATCAAGGTGTGGATATTTTGCGTCTTGATGCGGTGGCTTTTTTGTGGAAGAAGATTGGTACTTCTTGTCAAAATGAACGTAAAGCCCACTTAATTTTGCAGTTAATGAAGGACTGCTGCCAAGTTTCTGCCCCAGCGGTGTTGTTTATTGCTGAAGCGATCGTTGCACCTGTGGAAGTGATTAAGTATTTTGGAGAAGATGCGATCGTTGCCAAAGAATGTGAAATTGCCTATAACGCTACTCTAATGGCTCTGCTCTGGGATAGCGTGGCAACTAAAAATACGAAGCTCCTCAGTCAAGGAATTAAAAGCTTGCCCAATAAATTGGAACGAGCGACTTGGCTGAATTATGTTCGCTGTCATGATGATATTGGTTTTGGTTTTGACGATAACGATATTCGCTTAGCAGGTTACGAACCCCATTCTCACCGACGATTTTTAATTGATTACTTCATAGGTAAGTTTGACGGTTCGGCTAGGGGGCTAGAATTCATGCATAATGAAGCTACAGGAGATGGACGTATCTGTGGGTCTTTGGCTTCTCTGGTTGGGCTAGAATCGGCTCTGGAATCGAAAGACAAAAACTTGATTTCTGCTGCTATTGATAGAATTCTCTTACTGCATGGAATTATTCTATCCTTTGGTGGAATTCCTTTGATTTATAACGGTGATGCGATCGGTGTTCTCAATGATTACAGCTTTAGCGAAGATCCTAGCAAAAGCAGTGATAATCGTTGGGTGCATCGTCCGAAAATTGATTGGGAAAAAGCTGAACTCCGAAAAAAACAAGGCACTGAACAACACGCAATCTTCACTGCCATGAAAAAGATGATTGCTATTCGCAAAGAAATCTCAGCCTTTGCCGATTTTAATAATCGTGAATTGCTCGACCTAGACAATGAACATTTGCTCGGCTTTATTCGGTTCGATCATCAGCGTCCATCCGAGAAAGTGTTAGTACTTGCCAATTTTGATATAAATCCACAATATTTGGACTTGTCCGCTTTAAGTAATAAGGGTTTTAGTGCTTATAGCCGATTTATCGATTTATATACTGGTAAAACGCCGTCTCAACATGATGAACGCATTGTTCTTAATGGTTATCAGTTCTGTTGGTTGACAGAAACATAACACAGAAAAGATCGCGATCGCTCGAAGTTTTAGTGCTAATACCAAGGTACAAAGTAGCGTAGTCACTTTGTACTTTTAAAACCTTTGCTGGGTCTGCTTTTCAATTCACAGAAGTGTGACAACACTTTTGTGAATTGGTATAAGGGACTTGCGACCAAATATAAAACCAGAATCAGTGGGGCGGCGGAGCCGCCCCACTGATTCTGGTTTTATATTTGGTATTTTATTAAGTCACAAGTCCCTAAGTACCTGTACAGAATAAACCACCCAAACCTGTAAGTTAGCTACCTTACAGGTTTGGGTGTGTAATTAGTTGAGCGTGTCTACTTATAAAACACCCTTCGAGCTAGGAATCGTACTGATGCGACGAGGATCGACTTCTACTGCCATGCGTAAAGCGCGGGCAAAAGCTTTAAATGATGCCTCGATAATATGATGGGAATTGCCTTTTTCTAACAGCCTTACATGTAGAGTCATTTGAGCACGATTGACTACTGCTTGATAAAACTCGCGGACTAGCTCTGTGTCATAGGTTCCCACACGCTGATTGGGAATCACTAAGCCATAAACTAAATAGGGACGACCCGAAAAATCAAGGGCAACTTGCACGAGAGCTTCATCTAGAGGTGCAACAAAATGTCCAAATCTTGTAATGCCTTTGCGATCGCCTAATGCTTGTCCGAGAGCTTGCCCTAACACAATCCCCACATCTTCATTGGTATGATGATCGTCAATATGCAGATCACCCGTAGCTTGAATATCGAGATCGATTAATCCATGGGAACAAATTTGATACAGCATGTGATCAAGAAAGGGAATACCAGTATTGATATTTCCTTTTCCAGTGCCATCAAGATTCAGCGCCACAGTGACTTCGGTTTCGCCAGTTTTGCGGTGGACTTTGGCAATGCGAGGAGTATCGTAGGACATAGCGCAGAAGAGTTGATAAAAGTTGTAAAGTTTCAGCTTTACTACACTCTAACCTTAAATTGCGATCGCGGCTTGATTTAACGGATCAACTTGTAAGGAACATTGGGCAAGCATTTGTGAAGGTACTGAAAAATGATGAATCGTTTCTTGTTTATGCTGTTGTTGCTTTTGCAGCCTATTTGTCTAGCATTATTGTGGATTAGCTGCTTCCCTGGATTGATTTTTGATGTGCTCTTTAGTCTTTTTTTTATTGTGTATATTTATGGAATCCCACTTTTAGTTTTATTTGTGGTGGTATTTCTAGTTGGGATGAAAATCATAAGGAATATGAATTTTCTACCTGTAAAACAAGCTAGGAGCGATCGCCAAAAATTATTAATCGCCATCACCATAACTGTAAGTCTAACGGCAATTTTATTGAAAACCAATTTGCCCCAAATCACTGCCTTTGCGATATCCAGCCCTGCATTTGGTGGGATTGTTGCTGATGCTAATAAGCTCCAGTCAATCTGTAATAGCCAACCAGTTAACCAACAGTTAGGTTTATATCGCGTTATAGAATGCGATCGCGACAGTCGTGGCGGCATCTATTTCAGCACTGAGAAATTTAGCACTATGGATAGCGCTAAATTTCATGGATTTGTCTATCAGCCTAATCCCTATGGAAACTATCACTTTGGTTCTGATATTTACGAATACTATCCGATTAAAGGAGAATGGTACGGGTTTACAGCTGGTAAGCGTTCTTAATAAAGAACTATAGGCTTTACCAAGGAATTTTTTGAAAGCGTTGCAAAGCAACGCTTTCAAAAAATTCCTTGGGCTACATAAAGCTTAAACAAGTTGTAAAGAGGATTTAGCAATAGCTATAGACTCTGATAGGCTAAAACAGAGATGTGATCATCCTGATTGCCGACAAAACCCAAAATGAGTAATTTACCAACAAATCAAGTTTGGCACACGCTTACGATCGAGGAAGCGATCGCCGCTTTGGATACAAACCCAGAGTTGGGTTTAGAATCATGGCAGATCAGCGATCTCCAAGCTGTCTATGGGCGTAATGAGTTAAATACAAAATCAGGGCGTTCAAAGCTAAGTATTTTTGTTGATCAGTTTACTAACATCATGTTGTTGATGTTGATG
Organism: Pseudanabaena sp.; assembly: GCA_044354985.1. GTDB lineage: Bacteria > Cyanobacteriota > Cyanobacteriia > Pseudanabaenales > Pseudanabaenaceae > Pseudanabaena. The sequence goes on from JBIKYZ010000008.1 coordinate 42,530, forward strand.
GGGGTGGCGGTTGTTTCCGCAGGTTTAGATCTGCGCGTGGGAAACTTTCCTAAAGACGCGATCGCGATTGCCGCGATCATTATTCTCAATGGCATTTTGGGCTATATACAAGAGAGTCGTGCTGAGGAAGCTCTTGCTGCATTGAAACGGATGGCAGCTCCAAATGTACGAGTACTTCGAGAAGGAAAAGTTGCCGAAATCCAATCAGTAGAACTGGTAGTAGGGGATATTGTATTTGTTGATGCGGGAATGCAAATTGCCGCAGATGGGCGTTTAGTAGAAGCCGTCAAGCTGAAAGTGCGAGAAGGAGCCCTTACAGGTGAATCACAGGGAGTGAACAAGTTTGCCAATCAGACATTTGATGAAGACGAATCCTTAGGCGATCGCTGCAATATGCTTTATCAGGGGACAGAGGTATTGCAGGGACGAGGAATGATGCTAGTCACTGCTATAGGAATGCAGACAGAATTGGGAAAGATTGCCAATTTATTGCAAGATGTGGAACTAGAAGAAACTCCATTACAAAAACGCATGGGTGAGCTTTCGCAAGCCCTAGTTATTTCTTCTTTGTTGCTAGTTGCGATCGTGGTTGCGGTAGGACTATGGCGCAATGGTGATTTTGTGAAGTTGTTAAATACATCTTTAAGTATGGCAGTTGCTGCTGTGCCAGAAGGGCTACCAGCCGTGATTACCGTAACACTTGCACTAGGAACACAAAGAATGGTACGCCGCAAGGCTCTGATTCGCAAGTTACCTGCGGTAGAAACGTTGGGTTCTGTGACAATGATTTGTTCGGATAAGACAGGCACATTGACCCAAAACAAAATGGTTGCTGAAAATATTTTCACTACTAATTATGCTGCTCAAATCAATGGAACTGGTTATGAACCTATTGGTGAATTTGCCCTCTCCCGACTAGCAGGAGATATGCTAGCTAGCGATCTTAATATTTATCAATGTCCAGAATTACAGATCTTACTAGCGGCAAGTGTAATTTGTAATGATTCCTATTTGCAAAAAGGAACCATCGAACAAATAAGCGATCGCCCGTCACCACGAGGCAAAAAGGACTTAAGCCCCTTGCCTATTCGCGCTCCAGAATCATTATGGAAAATCATTGGTGATCCTACTGAAGGAGCGCTGCTATCCTTGGCTGGGAAAGCGAACTTTTGGCAGTCACACTTTACGCAATATTTCTCCAGAGTTGCTGAGATCCCCTTTACTCCAGAGCGAAAACTGATGAGTGTGATCGCGGCGATCAAAGATATGAATGCTGAAGATACCCCCGAAGTTTTGAGAATGATCTCTACTTTATTGCCCAATAAGCCTTACATTTTATTTTGCAAAGGTTCCCCTGAGCTAGTATTAAGTCGATGCGATCGCATTCAAATAGATAAACAAATCGGTATAATTACAACTTCCTATAAAACAGCCGTTAATATTCAAAATACGCTGCTTTCCTCTAAAGGAATGCGTGTATTAGGATTCGCCTATCTGCCCCTAGGAAATTTGCCAATAGAAGATGAACTTGTAGATATAGAGAAAAATCTAGTTTGGCTGGGACTAGTTGGAATTCGGGATGCCCTAAGAATTGAAGCAGCAGTAGCCGTGCAAATCAGTCGTCAGGCGGGGATTCACACAACGATGATTACAGGCGATCATCAACTGACGGCGCAAGCGATCGCTCGTGATTTAAATATTTTTTATCCAGAAAGCGATCGCGTATTAACTGGGCAAGAAATTGAGCTAATGGATGATGATGAACTGACGGCGATCGCTCAGCAAACTGCTGTTTATGCTAGAGTTTCGCCTGAGCATAAACTACGAATAGTCCAAGCATTACAACGAAGCGGGGAAATCGTTGCTATGACAGGTGATGGGGTCAATGATGCACCTGCTCTAAAACAGGCGAATATTGGAATTGCCATGGGAATTACGGGAACAGATGTTTCTAAAGAGGCAAGTGATATGATCTTGCTGGATGATAACTACGCGACGATTGTGGCAGCAACCGAGGAAGGAAGGACGGTTTACGCTAATATTCGCCGCTTTATTAAATATATTCTTGGGAGTAATGTCGGTGAAGTAATTGCGATCGCATCGACTCCCTTTCTAGGTTTTGGCGCAGTTCCGCTTACACCTTTACAGATTTTGTGGATGAATCTAGTGACTGATGGTGTACCAGCTTTAGCATTAGCTGTAGAGCCATCCGAAGCCGATATTATGCAAAGACCTCCATTTAGCCCCAAAGAAAATATTTTTGCTAGGGGCTTAGGTTGGTATATTCTGCGCATCGGCGTTATCTTCGGTTTGCAAACAATCGCTCTAATGGAACTCGTCTATAATTCTAGTAATCCCTCATGGCACGAACATTGGAAGACAATTACTTTTACGACGCTCTGTATTGCTCAAATGGGTCATGCCCTAGCTTGTCGTTCTGATTCTAAACTAATTATTGAGTTAAATCCGATCTCTAATCCATATCTATTAGTTTCCGTGATGTTTACCACAGGATTCCAGCTTTCCCTGCTATATGTGCCTTCCCTACGACAATTTTTCGGCACAGATGCTCTTTCTGCTTCAGAACTCGGCTTATGCTTTGGATTTAGTATGCTATTAGTCTTGTGGGTAGAATCAGAGAAACTCTTCTCAAGATGGTGGAACAAGTTTCGCGCTTCCAAATCCCCTATAAAAGCTAAGCCCTAAACCAATGAAAAGAAAATTTCCTTGGCTGCGATCGCTAATTGTTTTAGGCTGCTTTGGGCTAGTAATTTCGTTTGTCATTCCCTTACTTGATCGGATTATTCAAATATATCAACTCGTGGCAGCTTCTTCCCCAATTTTGGGTGGATTCGTAGTTCTTTTATTAATAGTGCTATTTGTTGGTTTATTTTTGATCATCTGGCGATATTTACGCCTATTTCAAGCTGAACCCTCTCAGCCACGTCCGATTCCTGAAGCGCCCACCGACAAGATTGAAGCAGCCCAAGACAGTCTCGAAGCCTTAGAGCGACAGGTCGAGCAAATCCAAGATGAGGTAATGCGCCGATCGCTAGCTGAACAAACTGAACAACTTAAAAAGAACTTCATCCGTCAAGAATTGCGTGTAGTTGTGTTTGGGGTTGGCTCCGCAGGTAAAACTTCATTAGTAAATGGATTACTTGATCTATCGCTTCAAGATGTCACCAGTAAAGGTGAAATCGGTGCGACCATGGGAACTACGCAACTGGGTAAAGTCTATGCGCCTGTAAGGTTTCATGGTCTAGAAGTACCGATTCAATTTACTGATTGCCCTGGTATATTAGAGGCAAGTGCCTTGGGTAGCGATCGCGAACAGGAGGCGCGAAAAATTGCTACAGAAGCAGATTTGATTGTGTTTGTCGTTGATGACGATTTACGCAGTTCAGAATATGAAGTTCTCAAAGCCCTTACTGACATCGGCAAGCGGACAATTCTCGCATTTAATAAAATCGATCGCTTAACTAAGAGCGATCGCGAAATCATTCAAACTAGTCTGCGATCGCGAGTTTTAGACTTTATTACGCCTGAAGATGTCGTTGCGATCGCAGCAAATCCTGCGGCAATTACCCTCGACTCTGGTGAAGTCGTCACTCCCAATCCCAAAATCCAACCACTTTTAGTCAGAATTCTCGATATCCTCAGTTATGAAGGTGATGAACTAGTGGCAGACAATGTGTTATTGCGATCGCAACGTCTTACAGAAGCAACTCGCGAAGCGCTCTCACAGCAACAACAAGCCGAAGCCGAAAAAGTAGTGGAGAAGTTCCAATGGTTAGTAGTTGGTGTGGTATTTGCTACACCTTTGCCAGTGGTCGATCTTTTGGCTACAGCGGCGATTAACGCCCAAATGGTTGTAGAAATTGGTAAGGTCTATGGCTGTGAGATCAATATTGATCGCGGTAAAGAATTAGCCAATTCGCTCACCCGCACTCTTGTTAGCCTTGGTATCGTCAAAGGCGTTGTCCAAATCATTACCACATTAATTTCCGTAACTGTAGTCGGGCTAGTTCTCAAAGCAACAGTTCAATCAGTTACGGCTGCTTATCTTACGCGCATTGCGGGTAAGAGTTTTATCGAATATTTTAGTCGCGATCGCGATTGGGGAGATGGCGGTATTGCCGAGGTAGTTCAGCGCCAGTTTCAACTAAATCGCCGTGATGAGTTTCTCAAAGTTTTTGTCCAAGATGCTGTTAGTCGAGTCATGGTCTTAATCAAACAATCTTAAAGACAAGAAAAAAACAAAATGGCGTAACCATTTTTTTTAAAGCCATTACCTTAGTGGTGCAGAAAACTTAGGCGAGTCTCATCCTGAGATAGTGGTAACACGAGAAAATTCAATACGAAAATCTAACATTTCTCGTTTGGCAATAGAAGCACAGGCAGGAGGAGGGTTACTTT
>JBIKYZ010000109.1:0-15640 GCA_044354985.1 Pseudanabaena sp.
GCAAATACTACTATCTTAGTACTCCTAAATCATTAGTGCTTCGATTTCTCATGCCCAATATTTGGGCATCTCTTAATGTGCCGTTCATCCATTTTTTGCTTCAATTTTTTCCAAACTCCAATTAGAATGCTATATGTAATATTAGCATCCAATAATTAGAATAATGTCTAGATTTCCTAGCATAAACACATAATATGAATAGCATCTTCAAAAGCTTGCTTTGCCTTGAGATATTAGGTTTGGGCATTCTAGGCGCGATCGCTTTTTACGTTCAACCAAGTGTTGCACAAACGCTTTTCAACGCTAACGGTGTTGAAACTAGAGAAAATAACACCCTTAAACCATTTCTTCTAGCACAAAATAGTCAGAAACGTAGAGAAATTGAAGCTTTCTTTAGCAGTTCCTATGATTATTGGGATGCCAGAGTGTTGGCAGATTTCTGGGGACAATCAGTATATGACTCAAAAGCTAGAATAGGTCGAAAGATTTTGTGGGGTAAAAAAGATGTTGCGATTCTCGAACAGTTTCTAGTAGATGCTCGCATCAAACATTTGCAAGCGATCGTCCCTGCCTCAACACCAGCATCTTATACTTATTACCAAGAGTCAGGATATACCTATGCCGATGCTGAAGTATTAGCAAAATTCTGGGGAGATGCATCGCCTATGGACACCAAATTACGAATCGAGCGCAACTTGACATTGGGTAATTCCGCCATGATTCAAGAAGCGTTAAGCATGGCTCGAAAGTAATTTCTGATGTTTATTTCACAAACTTCTGATTTACATTGGCGCATTGGCTTTGAGATCGAACTAATGGCTCCAAAGGGAGCAAGCAGAGAAGATTTAGCCAAGGCGATCGCTAAATCTTTTGGAGGCTCCGTTCGTCGTTATTTTCATTTGCAATCAGAATTCAGTAAAGTCCCCGAATCTCCAGTTTTTGATAATCTGACGTTAGGATTTGAAGTAGTCGATGCTGATGGACAATGGATTGCTAAATGCGTTGACGATTTGACGTTGCAAGATGATTTAGATAAAACTCAAATTCCTAAATTTGGCTGGTATCGCATCGTAAGTGATGAGGCTCGTCTGCTTGAGCTAGTTCGATATCAGGCTGACGCAAATGCTCCAATTTCTGAAGTCCTTAACCCGATCGCTCACTTATTTGGTACAACTATTTCAATGGGCGCAGGTAATATGTTTCGCGTTACCGATGCAATGGGAAGATCGATTGCGATTGCGGCTCCTTTGCCAGGGGAAAGAGAGAGACCGTGCGAACTGATCTTCCCGCCGATTGATAGCAACCATTTTTATAGACTAGAATCCATTCTAAGTATCGCCAGATCTCTAGGTTTTACCGCTCCTATAGAAGGTGCAATTCACCTACATTTTGATGCCTCACCTTTGTATTCAGCACGAGTGTTTGCAAATCTTGTGAATTTACTTTGGACCCATGGTAACAATCTAAAACGATTGATGGATACTAACCCAAAATGTCGCCGACTAGGAACTTGGTCTAATTCATTAATTGAACTTGTTAATCAACCAGAGTTTAGCGATCTTTCTTGGACGGAAGCACAGACTCGACTCGTCCAAGTCGAGTTAACCAAGTACTGTGACTTTAATCTCAGAAACATCGTTCACAAAGTTCCGAACAAAGAAACGTTTGAGGTACGAATTTTTCCAGTCTGGATAGAAAGTCAAGCAATTATTGAGGCAGCAAGGCTGATTGAAGCTATTTTGCAACTATCAATCGTCACGGATAGAATCAACTTCAGATCTCCCGTTGAATGGGATGAAATGTCATCATTTTTGGATGAATTGCCTATATCTGAATGGTTTAGAGGCATTTATCTTAAAAAAAAGACTACTGATTTATAAAACGTTATCGTGCGGTCGCCTATCTAGCCCAGACGCGCTAAAATCTTGGCAAATTTCCCCTAGAACCATATGCGATTAGTATGTGGCGATAAATAGAGCTACTGATTATTTAGAGCTTTCTTGTGATTGTTCCTTCGGTTTTTGTGAGGAGATTGGAAAAGCGATCGCGGGAACTTTTACAAAACCATTTTCTTTGCTATCAATAAGTATGTCTTCATTTCTCCTTTACCTTTAATGTCGATAAAACCTCTTTCTTCAAACTCATAAAGTTGATTAAGGCAGTTATAAGTAGTTTCGCTAACTTGGATTTTACCAGCAATGCCGTGGGATTCCATCCGCGATGCTGTATTAACTGTATCTCCCCAAAGATCGTAGGCAAATTTCTTAAGTCCGATTACACCAGCTACTACTGGTCCAGTGTTAATACCAGTACGAATGCTGAGATTTTGTCCTGATTCTTGATTGAAAGCAATGATAGCTTGTTGCATATTGAGCGCCATGTCTGCGATCGCTTCAGCGTGATCATCTTTCGGAAAAGGAAGTCCAGCCACAACTAGGTAAGCATCGCCAATAGTTTTGATTTTTTCTAATTGATGGAATTCGGCTAAGCGATCGAAACGAGAAAAAATCTGATTGAGCAATCCCACGACTAAATCTGGTGGTAATTGACTAGAAAGCTCTGTAAACCCAACAATATCGGCAAATAAGACGGTTACATTATTGAAACTATCGGCAATTGTATTTTCTTTGTCTTTAAGCCTTGTAGCAATGGATTCTGGCAGAATATTTAGCAAGAGTTTTTCTGAGATATTCCGAGAATAAAATTCCGATCTAGCTAGTTTTTCGTATAAATAAACTGAAAGATTACAAATCAAACAAGTCCAAAAAATATTAACTATCCAAATGGCAATGTCAATATTTGTGGGCAATATCCTAATGCCGAATGCACCATTTACGATTATGTAATAAGCAAAAGCTCCCAATTGGGATACCAGATGAAATCGCCAACGCACTGGGACTAAGGTAGCTTGAGAGAAAAAGGTGATCATCCATCCAATTAGGATCATTTCGGGATTGACATCTTTTAATATGGTGTTTACCAGTTGGTATAATATTGTGAATGTCCATGAAACACTAAAAAAAGCAACAGAAATCTGTAGCTCGGAACGCTGCTTTTTAAAAAAGTTTAGCGCAAATAAAATTCCTGTTAGGGTTAAGATTGCTCTGATCAATTTAACTTCAAAAGACAATTCATGTGCCACGAAGAAATTTATAAATAGTATGGCGATTAATGAGACATAGTAAAAGAAGGCGATTCGCATCCCCAACCTAAGCCTTTTTTGCATAAACTTTTGTCGCCACAGTTTATATTCGGTTGTTTCCAGATCGCTTTTATTTTTTAGAAAGCTAAACATTATTTTTGGCGATCGCTCGGATAATCTATAACTTGGAATATTATCGTATGAGGTAATTAGAGTGTATGTATTCCCTCAATAATAATTACTAGGGTAATAGATTCAATAGCTGTGTCCGCAGGTTTATGCGATCGCGTTAGGATGATTTCAGGTGAGAGGGTTGCTGATTCTCATAAAATAGTTCTAGGGGATATTCGGACTCGCTTGGAAATAGTAAATCTTTGGATAGTTGCGAGAGGTGTGGTTAGTTTTATTTCATATGACCATACTGCGATCTCCCCTAGAATGGGATGAAATGTCATTGTTTTTGGATGAATTACCTATATCTGAATGGTTTCGAGACATTTGCCGCAAAATGAAAGACTATTGATTTATCGAAAGCTAGACCGTGTAGACATGAACTTTCTACTTTGCGATCGCTTTAGTTGGAATTATCCATTAGGCAGCTTAGACTTCAGCCAATCCTTCACGACAGTTTCCACGGGAATCGCCTGACTATCGACTTGATAATTCATCTTTTGCATATCTTCATTAGAAACTAAACCCGCTAATTGCGCGATCGCTCCGCGTACTGCTGGATATTTCTGTAAAACCGCCTGATTGAAAATTGGCACTGCTTCGTAGGGCGGAAAATATTTTTTATCATCTTCCAAAATAAATAAATTTAAAACTGGAATCAAGCCATCAGTGGAATTTCCTGCGATCAGATCGACCTTCTTTTGAGCTAGGGCTTGATACATTAAACCAATTTCCATTTGTTGCGGCGGCTTGACAAACTTTAAGCCGTAAGTTTTGGCTAACCCAGCATAGCCATCTGCTCTTTCTAAAAACTCATAACCAAATCCTGCTTGCCATTGGGGAGTATATTGAGCAGCTTCGGATATTGTTTTTAGATTGAAGAGCTTAGCATCTTCTCCGCGAATTGTAATTGCAAAGGTATTATTAAAACCCAAGGATGGCATTACTTCCAATTGAAAATTCTCAGCATAGTTTTGCTTGACTTGTTGATATACCGTTGCAGGATCGGTAATTGGCGATCGCTTTAATACTGCCGTTAGCGCCGTGCCAGTATATTCCACATAAGCTGAAATTTGTCCCGCTTTTACGGCTTCATGACAGACAAAGGTTCCGCCCAAATTAAAACGGCGATCGACCTGTAAGTTGGTGCGGTTCTCAATTTGTTGCGCTAATAATTCACCTAAGATTAACTGCTCGGTAAAGTTTTTAGAGCCAATGATAATTTTTGCGGGTGCTTGTTGGTGGAGAATTATCGTTATCGTGGTAATAATCGCGATCGCCACAATACCGACAATTGAACCCACAATTGCGAATCGATGATTAAATCTTGAAGGTTTTGTCTTCTGTTGAGTAATCTTTTTTTCTAGCCAACCTAAGCCAAAATCGGCAGTTAGCGCCATGATCGCGGCGGGAATCGCCCCTGCAAGAATTAATTGATTGTTAACTGTGGAAATACCACGAAAAATAAATACGCCCAATCCACCACCACCAATCGCGGCGGCAATGGTGGCAATCCCCACGGAAATGACTGTTGCTACGCGCACACCCGCTAATATCACACCTGCGGAAAGGGGTAGTTCCACGCGAGTTAATAATTGCCAATCGGTCATTCCCATTCCCCTTCCAGCCTCACTCACGGCAGGATCAATGTTCTGAATGCCAATATAAGTGTTACGGATGATGGGGAGTAGAGCGTAAAGAGTGAGCGCTACGATCGCAGGAGTTTTACCGATACCACCGAGAAATGGAACTGATATGAGAAAGCCAAAAATGGCTAAACTGGGAATAGTCTGGAGGGCGTTGGCAAGTCCCAGAATTAAGGGCGCAAAGTTCGGGCGGCGAGTAATCAGAATTCCCAAAGGGATACCGATCGCAATGGCTACGATCATCGCAATGATTACTAAAATTAAATGTTCGCCACTAAGCCGCAAAATCTCAGAGGCATATTGATTCAGAAAGTTAAACAACTAAGTAATCTCCAAGTTTTTTTTGTTCCGCCTTCGGCGGGGAAATAATTGATATCTGCTTCACAAATTAGTCGGTAAACAAGCCATAAATGCTTGGGCTTCGGGATGGGGCGATCGCATGAATTCTTCTTTAGTTCCCAATACCACTAATTGACCTTCATGCATCAAACCGATGCGTGTACCCAGAAAAAAGGCTTCTTGAATATCATGGGTGACAAATACCACGGTCTTTCCCAATTGTTTTTGTAAATTGCGAAACTGTTGTTGTAATTCTAATCTGGTAATTGGATCAAGTGCGCCAAAAGGTTCATCCATTAACAGAATCGGCGGATCGGCGGCTAAAGCCCTCGCGATGCCAACGCGCTGACGCTGACCACCAGATAATTGTTGGGGATAGCGATGAGCAAATATTTCTGGCTCTAGCCCCACTAAATCAAGCATTTCATAAACTCTAGCTTCAAGTTTTGGTCTTGACCATTTCAGCAAAGATGGAACCAAGCCAATATTTTCTTTAACCGTAAAGTGAGGAAACAAACCTGTTTCTTGGATCGCATAGCCAATCTTGCGCCTCAGTGCGATCGCATCCCATTCATGGGTAGAGCGATCGCCGACCAAAACTTGACCTGAAGTTGGCATTAGCAAATGATTAATTAATTTTAAAGTTGTCGTCTTACCACTACCACTCCGCCCCAATAACAACAATGCTTCGCCTTGATTGATAGTTAAATTTATCTGTGTCACCAGATCTCGGCGACCGACGCGAAAGTTCACATCTCGAAATTCCACCTTGACATTTGATACATCGACATCTGGAGAATTCATGTTTGTTGATTGGGGCATATTACTAACTCCATAATTGCTGGGCAAAAAATATGGTCTTAAAACAACAATAAACTTAGTCTAGGCGATCGCCTTAATTAGAATTGTCCGATATGTGGTTGGCAGAGCGACTAATTCTTAAAAAACTGGGGACGCATTTTTCGATATTCTACCGTTGAATACTGGGAAAAATTGCAACGTTTGTTTGCGTGGCATAAGGCGATCGGGCTTTAGCAATAATAATCATCACCATCAGTTACTCCAACTTTTCTGCCGCCTTCAAAAAAGCGCGTTTCGCCGCAATCTTATTCTTACGATTGGTATAACGCCTAAAACTTCTCACATCCCGATGTCGCGTCAACTCCATCGCCAAAGAAGGATCTAACTCATACTTCACAATCAAATTCGTCGCAAACGTATGTCTGCCCCGATGCGAATGCAAGTCAATCCCCGTCTTCTCAGCCAAATCATCCATCACATGCCGAATCCCCCAATAAGTCAACCGCCTCCCCTGACTGCGATTAGAGCAAGACACAAACAAAGCACTATCAGGCAATAACTCCCCTTCTTGCTCTCCCCTCCAATCCAAATAAGCATCCAAATCCTGAATACCCAACCTCGTCAAAGGCACTTCTCCCTTACTATCCCACTTTGCTTCTTTAATCACTAATTCCCCATTCACATAGTCCTCAACATTGAGGCGACAAACCTCCTCCGCCCTCAACCCATGCAACAAAATCGAAAACAAAGCCCGATCGCGCAACATCACCTTACCTAACGAGATCGCCTCATAAATCCGCAACACCTCCTCATCCTCCAAATCCTTTGCCACAGGATCGGGCAATCGCTCCTGCTGAATGCCAATTGTCGGATCGGCAACCACATATTCCGAAAGCAACATCCATCGATAAAACGATTTCAAAGTACGCAGTACCCGATTCACCGAACTCAACGCGAGTTCACGCTCCTTCAGCAAAAAAGTTTTAAACTGTGTCACTTTGCGACGACTCACATCCACCCAAGCCAGATCGCACCAATCCATAAATGTCCGCAAATCCGCTTGATACGCCTTACGACTTTTAGGCTGTAAAGATCTTGATGCTAAAAACTCATCAACTCTCGCTTGGCGTAAGTCTGTAGTAGCGATCGCTTTAGGCGGTTCACCGTAAACAACTAAAATTGGCTCTGGAATCGACATAGCAGCATCACTTGAATTAACAACAAACTTTTCATCGGCATCACCGTGCATACAAAGTAAGAGCGCCCGCCATTAGCAACCCCTATCTCCAAGTAGTGCTAGACGACGCAAAAAACTGTGATTATGACCATAAGCTTGCCGCCATTAGTACCATAAATTTACCGCTACTGAGTTTGAAATACCGATTTCACCGTTGGGTTCTCCTAGATTTGTCTCCCTAGATGCAAGCATAAGTTTGCCGAAAGTCTGGAATTACAAGCATAAGCTTGCCGAAAATTATAAACTCTTGAAGCTCCCAAAAGCCTTGAGCAGCGTGGAGTTATCTTCCTGCTGCATCTGGATTTTTCTCCCATCGCTGATTTTACCACTCCAGTCACAGACAAATTTTGCCTGTGGCTGGGCTAAAGGGCTTATGGAGACTGAATATAGCGGACATCTACTATCAAAACGCTGACTGGCTATGTGTTAGAGTCCTTAGCCCTAGAGGTTGATACCATAAGTTTGCCGCTGCGGCAAACTTATGGTCATAATCACAAAAACGATCACTTTCAAGATTGAAAACCCTAACTTGTCACAGAAGTATCTTAGAGCAAATAATCATCAATTATTTGCCATTAAATTTATACGAATAAATATTTATACTTATTCATGGTAACGTGTTTTCGAGGTTTCAGGACTTTGCTTGGCGCGTTGTTATATATTGAAGGGGTATCCGCCCGTTTATTTAAACCTTTATTTACTCTTATGTTTACGAAAAATTGATGTTGCGATCGCCGAAATGAGTTTGGATATCATCATGACATTAACGAAAAGCACAACCCAGAATGGCGGGTTATTGCCTTTTGTATTGTCGCCTTGATCTGATTTCTGCATTTCTGGGTTGTGCTTAGATTTTTCTCCTGCAAACCCTTTAGGCTTTTTTCTAGGCATCTTTCTCTCATCTTCTACACTAAAGCTAATTTTGATAATTGTCCTGTAATGAGTATGTAGATAAAAAACTAGGAAGCAGAGGTTTAGCTAAACTGAGATACCAATAGTTCTTGGATGGGAATAAGATTAAACGAGCTAGATTCACTGCCCAGCCATTGAGTCCCATCCCAAATATATACCCACTCTTCGGAACAAATCTCTTGCAGATTTCTGAGTATTGGTTTTGCTGTTCCCCATGATTCTTGGGTATCGCGTTTATAAAATAAGCAATTGTTGATCGAGATTCCCAGCACACTCATGTTACCTAAAGCTAGAAGCTGATCAACTTGCTCTGTTGTTGCATAATGTGTTTGCAAGAGTACCCCTGAATAATCAACATAGCCGTCACGATGTAAATACACGGATAAATAAGAGTCATCATCAATTTGTTTGCCAATTATCGCTCTCGTAGACATAGATTTTTTCGGTATTTAGATCGTATTACTTGAAACAATAGTATCTTCTGTGTGGATCGATCAAGCTTACATAGTGCCTTGTACTGTATATTTGATCCTATATGAAATTCGTTGCTGGCTTAGAGGAGATAATTATGAATAGTAATAAACTTTCCTCTCACATTTTGTTCTCTTCAACAACTGAGAGAAAGGAAGAAAGCAAAAATGTTGTTGATGCTGACAAAATGTATGGCTACATTCTCGCAGCAAGAAAAAGGGAACAAGCAAAGCAAGAAAGTCTCAAGCATTTACAAGGTCGTGGTATTGAAATTGCTAAACAAGCAACAAGAATGCTACGCCAAGAGTTTGGTGCTACGAGAGTAGTGCTGTTTGGATCAATGCTACAACCAAAAATTCATGCAGACTCAGATATAGATCTTGCTGTATGGAACTTGACAAAATCTGACTATTTCCAAGCAGTTGGTAAACTACAGGGTCTTAGTGAATTTTTAATCGATCTCATTGAGGCAGACAATGCTTCTGATTATATTGTTGAGGCGATAGCTCAAGGTATGGAATTATGAACGGTTATAATGTCCTGATTGCAAGGCTGAATAACGAGTTGACCAAAGTTGCTACTACTGTGCAATTAGCCCTCTCACAAGCTCAAAAAGCAAAAACAACAGCAGATGATGACTATTGGTATGCAACTGCTTTTAGTCTGCAAAATTTTTATATGGGTGTTGAACGCATTTTTGAAGATATTGCCAAGGAAGTGGAAAACAACTTGCCGACAGGTTCGAGTTCTCACAAGCTACTTTTAGAACAGATGTCGCTGGAGATTCCACATACAAGACCTCCTGTGATTCTTAGTGATACTCTACACGATTTAAATGAATATCGGGGCTTTCGGCATGTCGCTATTCATCGCTATGGATTTGAATTAGAAAGTAATCGAATTGCTGATCTAACGGATAAGCTTATGGCATGTCACACATTGTTAGTTAGAGATATAGAAAATTTCTGCCAATTTTTGCAAGCCTTAGAATAGGTTTGATTTTGGGCTAAACCATTAATTTAATACAAGTTGATATGTCGATTCCAGAGCCAACTTTAGTTATTTATGGGGAACCGCCCAGAGCGATCGCTACTACAGAACTACGCCAAGCGAGGGTTGATGAATTTTTAGCGTCAAGATCTTTGCAGCCGAAAAGCCGTAAGGCTTATCAAGCTGATTTGTGGATATTTATGGATTGGTGCGATCTAGCTTGGGTGGATGTGAGTCGGCGTAAGGTGACGCAGTTTAAAACTTTTTTGCTGAAGGAGCGTGGGTTGGCTCTGAGTTCGGTGAATCGGTTACTGCGGACTTTGAAATCGTTTTATCGGTGGATGTTGCTTTCAGAATATGTAACGGCTGATCCGACGATTGGCATTCAGCAAGAGAGATTGCCCGATCCTGTGGCAAAGGATTTGGAGGATGAAGAGGTGTTGCGGATTTATGAGGCGATCGCCTTGAGTAAAGTGATGTTGCGCGATCGGGCTTTGTTTTCGGTGTTGTTGCATGGGTTGCGAGCCGAGGAGGTTTGTCGTCTGAATATTGAGGATTATGTCAATGGGGAATTGGTGATTAAAGAGGCTAAGTGGGATAGTAAGGGAGAAGTGCCTTTGACTAAGTTAGGTATTCAGGATTTGGATGCTTATTTGAATTGGAGGAGTGAGCAAGAAGGGGAGTTATTGCCTAATAGCGCTTTGTTTGTATCTTGCTCTAATCGTAGTCAAGGTAAGCGGTTAACTTATTGGGGAATTCGTCATGTGATGGATGATTTGGCGGAGAAGACGGGGATTGATTTGCATTCTCATCGGGGTCGGCATACGTTTGCGACGAATTTGATTGTGAAGTATGAGTTAGATCCATCTTTTGCGATGGAGTTGACGCGACATCGGGATGTCAGAAGTTTTAGGCGCTATACTAATCGTAAGAATAAGATTGCGGCAAAGCAAGCTTTTTTGAAAGCGGCAGAAAAGTTGGAATAGGATAAGTTTAAGAAAGCGGCTCAATAGGAGTTTCGGGGAGGTAAAGAAAGGCAGAAATTGATAAAATTGTAGCGAAATCGAGAAGCAGCGAACACTATGCTGAATGTGAACTTAACCCATCTAATTGATGATGAAAAATGTTACGAAACAGTTCGTCAGATGAGATGGACAGGAGGAGTAAGCTGTCCAAAATGTAAAAGTACAGAGGTAATCAAGCGAGGCAAAGATGAAACACAACCTGCCCGTCAACGATACCAGTGTAAAACTTGCAGCACGAACTTTGACGATCTAACCGACACAATATTTGCAGGACAACATCAACCACTACGAATGTGGATATTGTGCCTATACTTAATGGGATTAAACCTCTCAAACCGACAAATTGCCCAAGAACTAGATCTAGATAAGGATGTAGTGCAAGATATGACCACTCAATTACGAGAAGGTATTGACCAAAGCAAGCCTGAAGTAAACTTATCTGGCGCAGTCGAGTGTGACGAGGTATATGTGACAGCAGGACACAAAGGCAACCCCGAAGAAGTTAAAAAAAAGGTCGCAAAGGAAGACGTAATCGCCTCAAGGGGGGGCGGGGGCGGGGGACGCTTGAAAAAGAAAAACCACCCATCTTCGGCATGATTCAGCGTGGTGGTGAAGTGGTAATTCGCATGATGGCAAACGTTCAACAACGAACTATTGAGCCTCTGATTAAAGCAACAATTGCTCTTGGTACTATGGTTTACACTGACGAATATGCTATCTATAACCCTTTACAAGATTGGGGCTATGCTCACAAAACTGTTTGTCATGGTGTGGGAGAATAGAGAGTGTAAAGTGAAGTGTGTAAAGACTGGGAAGTATACAGAGAGATAATCTAGACACACAATTACTAACACCAAAACCGATGAATATACGCAAAGAACTGCTCGATGAATTACTGCAAGAATGTAAAACTCCACCCGACCTATTCGGAGAAGGAGGAATCCTCAAACAACTAACCACCGCATTAGTGGAGCGAGCATTGGAAGCCGAACTATCCACGCATCTAGGGTACAAGAAGCATGAATCCAGACCAGAAGGGCAAAGCAACAGTCGCAACGGCTATAGTCAGAAAACAGTCCAAGGGGACTTCGGCATAGCCGAAATCGCAGTCCCCCGCGATCGGCAAGGAGAGTTTGAACCACAACTGGTAAAGAAAGGACAAAATCGACTGTCAGGACTAGACGAGAAGATCATTGCTCTGTATGCCAGAGGTATGAGCGTCAGAGATATCCAAGCCCAGTTATAGGAAATGTATGGTGTTGAAGTATCACCAGCGCTTATTTCCAATGTCACAGATGCCGTGATTGATGAGGTGAAGCAATGGCAAAACCGTCCTCTGGACGCGGTTTATCCCATCGTATTTCTAGACTGCCTAGTGATCAAAGTGCGAGACAATGGCAGGGTGATTAATAAGTCCCTGTACTTTGCCTTGGGCGTGAATATGGACGGGTACAAGGAATTGCTGGGGATGTGGATATCCCCAAATGAAGGAGCCAAATTCTGGTTGTCCGTACTCACCGAAATTCACAACCGTGGGGTTAAAGACATTTTGATTGCCTGTGTCGATGGTTTGACTGGTTTTCCTAATGCTATTGAAACGGTATTTCCTAAAACACAGGTGCAGTTATGCATTGTCCACATGGTCAGAAACTCATTCGCTTTTGTGCCTTGGCAGCACCGCAAACAAGTTTGCGCTGACCTCAAGGCGATTTACAGTGCGGCAACGGAATCGGAGGCAGAGTTTAATCTCGAACTCTTTGCGGAGAAGTGGGACAAGCAATATCCATCGATCTCCAAGTCTTGGCGTAGTCATTGGGCAAATATTATCCCCTTCTTTGCTTTCCCCCCTGAGATTCGCAGGGCGATTTATACCACTAATGCCATTGAGTCAATGAATAGTAGCTTGCGGAAGGTGATTAAATCTCAACAGATTTTCCCCTCAGATGAGGCTGCTTTCAAGCTGGTTTATTTGGCGATGCGGAATATCTCCAAGAAGTGGACGATGCCGATTCGCGATTGGAAACCTGCCCTCAATCGCTTTGCGATCCTCTTTGAGGATCGTCTCCACGTCTAGCTTCTAGACTTTACACATTTTACTTGACAGTCTCGGAGAATATGCTAGAGATGAAGATGGTGATGGCTTTTGTGAAGTTCATGTCAATACAATGGAAGGCTTTTGGTCGCTTTTACGCTCTTTGTTAAGACCTCATCGTGGTATTTCTCAAGAAAAGTTACCTTTGTATTTGAGCTTCTTTGAGTTTGTTCATAATGCCAAGAGCAGGGGTAAAGCTTTAATGAGTGCTTTGCTAGACTCCCTACTTTCTTTACCTCCCCGAAACACCTATTGAGCCAAATATTTTATAGAAAACATGATGCTCACCGCTAATGGTGTTAGTCCTATTTTCTAACACTTTCGGCTGTGAGTTTTTTTGCACTTTCTTAGTTGCACATCACGTTAATATGATATATTCTAAATTAAGGGAATAGGGATAACAAAATTAAATAATCCTACTAAGTAGGATATAGATTTGCATACATAAATCCTACTAAGTAGGATTTAAATACATTTGAATTGGGCAAACTTGATCATTAGTCAGTGTGATCATCTCTGCCCTAAAGAATTGTATTCAAATCTTTTTAGTATATTTTTGCTCTAAACAATCTTTAGAGTAAATATTGCTATAGCCTCTTATATTTTCAAGATTCTGAATTCTATCTAAACTAATGAAACAATTAGATACTACAGGTTAATCAATATGAGACTGTTAAGTTATAGACGCAATTATGGCGCAATCACATTGAAATTTAAATGGTTATTCATATTCAGTTTCTTTTTGACGAATATGAGATTGGCTGACCTTGCTCAGGCAACAACTAATGATATATTTCCCACTCAAACCTGCCAGCAATTAGCTAACGGTCGATATGCCGTCATCATAGACAGACCTGTCAATCAATTGCCACAATTGCCAGATTCTTTAGCGTTGTCAGTTTTACCATGTCGCTACCTTACAGCTTCAATGACATTTCTGGGCAGTTTTGAGAATGTAAGTGCGTCTATATATCGTGCTAATCAAATCCGACAATTGGGACTAGATGCAGTTGTACATTCTTTCATAGATAAAAATAATGATAGTGCTAAACATCTTCGAGCTAATGCTTTATTGATAGAAGTACCTAGCAATCCAGCCTTCGCCATTCAACAAGTGAGAATGATAACAGGGAAACTATCTTTTTGGGCAACTTTCAATAATCGTTATGTCATTTTGTCTGCACCATTATCTAGTCAACAAACCGCAAATATTCTTGCTAATAATTTACGCAGTCAAGGTTTTGCTGTTCAAGCAATAGGTGCTGTCTGGATTTCAGATCCCACTCCAATTACGAAGCCAGAAAATACTAATCCAGCTTTGTCAAATCGATTAACTTCTCAGACTTCTACGAAGACACAAAAAGTTTACCAAGTGCTCATTCCAATGGATAACAATAAAAATCTAAAACAGTCTAGAAGCATTACTTCTGATGCTTTTCCGAAAATAGTTGGGGGGCGATCTTATCTTCAGGTTCGTTCTTATAAAGATTTAGGTAATGCCATTCGTGAAAGAGAGCGTCTTAGAGTGAGCTTTCCTGAAGTACTTCTTGTTTCAAATTAATTTTATAGCTGTCGCCAAGTGTATGAAGACATAAAACCAAAGAAGATGAATGCCGGCGCGAAGCGCCGCCATTCATCTTCTGGTTTTGATTTGTCCTAATACACTTGGCGACAGCTATATATGATGTTACGGTAAACCTAAAAAGGAAAGGATGGAGGAAAATCAAATAAGAGTGTCTAATGTTAAGGAGTTAGCCTATGACAGAGAGCAGACGAAACTGCCCATCGTGCCATTGTCGGGTATGGCAACGATTCGTGTAAAACTGTATCACGACAGGCTTAAAAGCAATATATAGCAATACTTTCAGCGATTGATTTGAGAAAGGCGCATGAACATTTTCACATTTCATCTAAAGCGATAAGCTCTATAAGTGTTTCGGGGAGGTGCTTTAGCTTAAATGGCTGAAATGTTTGAAGCACAATGTTTTTAGCCTCAGAGATCTGCGATACCTGAGGCTAAAAACATTGAGTTGTTTATTATGTTTGATCTCCACGAAACACCTATAGAGCATTGTCATTCACGTGGTTTCATTCTTTCTCATTTTGATTTTCCTAAGTTGTGAGGATATGTCCTTGGGTTCAAGACTGCTTTCCTCTGCGATCGATAGATATTCTGCGAAGTTGTTGTCCACATTGCGTCAGGGATTTATCGATTTGTAGCACTTTATCTTGTTCAAAAAGATGCATAAAAATATTTATTAAAGTAAGTATTAAAAAGTATGATAAATGCACATTTTTAGTATATTTAGTCTGTTATTTAGTATGCGACTTTCCAGCCATTTACGACACTGTCTCCTCATGTTTTAGCACTGTTGTGACAGATATTCTCGAATCATGAATTCACTTAAAATACACTCGATATCCAAAATATTCCAGCTTTGTAAAGTACGCCAATTTCTTTACAAATTAGCCTCCTAGCTATCGAACAACGTATCAGGATTGAAAAGGAGCTTTATTTGAATTGAGTAGTCTTTGCCAGTCTGCGAAATAAAAAAGCGATATCGCGATAAACTAATAAAGCTGATCAAAAAGCTTTCATTATGTTGCTATTAAAGATTTATCAAAAAAATATACTTTTAAGATTTTTTGCTTATGCAAGTAGTAACTAATTGGAGTGTATTACTTGCATCTTAGTGGTGCAGAAAAGCCTTAAAAGCGTTGACGCACATAGATTCTCATAATGAGACAGGAGATAGGGAAGGGGCAAAACATGAGATACTCAAGTTCCTCAACAAAAGTTCTCATGCAAATACC
>JBIKYZ010000478.1:0-4710 GCA_044354985.1 Pseudanabaena sp.
GCTTCCGCATCAACTCTGGTTACTTCGGTGACGTTAATCCGAACTTGGCTAGTACCTGTCTTTTTCAGGGAACCGTCTTGTTCGAGATACTTAACTAGTCCGACGCGCAATTGCTCGATACCAGCGCCACCGCGACCAACAACAACTCCTGGACGAGCTGTGCGAATTTCGAGATCTACTTGATCAGCTTTGCGATCGATCAAGATTTCAGCGATACCAGCATTACTCAAAGTTTTTTCGATAAACTTCCGAATTTTGCTGTCTTCTTCAGCAAGAATGCCGTAGCGATTGACATCGGCGTACCAACGAGAAAGATGGGACTTGGTGATGCCGAGGCGTAACCCTGTTGGGTGAATCTTCTGACCCATACCTATTCTTCCTCCGATGGTTTGACGGTGATCGTAATGTGGCACGTTGGCTTACGGATTTGGTAAGCACGACCTTGAGCGCGGGGACGAAAGCGCTTGAGGCTAGGTCCCATATCGGCAAAGGCTTGGTTAACTATTAGGGATGCAGGATCAAGTCCTGCATTATGTTCAGCATTGGCAACAGCAGAACGCAAAACTTTCGTAATTGGTTCGCAGGAGCGATAAGGCATGAACTCAAGAATCATCAATGCTTCGCGGTAGCTACGACCACGGATTTGGTCTAGTACTCGACGCACCTTGTGAGGTGACATCCGAATATATTTGGCTACGGCAGGGATTTCGTTTTGAGCGAGGATCATTTTTAACTACCTGTCTACCTATCTCTTAGCCTTTTTGTCGCTCTTAGCATGACCGCGGAAGGTGCGAGTAGGTGCAAACTCACCGAGTTTGTGTCCTACCATTTGCTCCGTGACATATACAGGAACGTGTTGTTTTCCGTTGTGACAAGCAATGGTATGCCCGATCATTTGAGGAAGAATTGTGGAAGCGCGAGACCATGTTTTGATAACTTGTTTTTCGCCTTTGGCATTAAGCTTTTCAATTTTGGTCATCAAATGATCGGCAACAAAGGGACCTTTTTTTAGCGATCGCGTCATAATTTGTACTCTCTGTAAAAACTTTGAATATATATTTGCCAGCGTAGCGGGGAAATATATGATTAGGCGTTACGTCCGCCCTTACCGCGCTTCGAGGACTTGCGACGGCGACGAACAATAAAGGCATCACTGAGTTTACCTTTCTTGCGAGTCTTATAACCCAAGGTTGGTTTACCCCAAGGTGTAACAGGTCCACTGCGTCCAACTGGAGCGCAACCTTCACCACCACCATGTGGGTGATCGATGGGGTTCATCGCCATACCACGAACTTTCGGACGACGGTTTAACCAACGGCTACGACCTGCCTTACCAAGACTGGTGTTGCTGTGATCGAGGTTGCCAACTTGTCCAATGGTGGCGAAACAATCTTTACGAATCAAGCGAACTTCACTAGAAGGAAGCTTAAGAGTAACGAAATCACCTTCTTTTGCCGCAATTTGAGCACCAGCACCAGCCGATCTCACAATCTGCCCACCCTTACCAGGAACAAGTTCCACATTGTGGACAATTGTACCGAGAGGGATGTTTACCAATGGCATCGCGTTACCGATTTCAAAGGGAACATTACTTGTGCCTGCTAGGATTTTGTTGCCGACAGCAATGCCTTTCGGTGCGAGGATGTATCTCTTTTCCCCATCTTCATACTGGAGAAGAGCAATCCGAGAAGTACGGTTGGGATCGTACTCGATCGCAATTACTTCAGCGATAATGTCACGTTTGTTGCGTTTGAAATCGATGATCCGATATAAACGCTTGTGACCACCGCCACGTCTGCGGCTAGTGATGACACCACGATTATTGCGTCCTCTTTTACGATGGACGTGGCTGGTTAAAGACTTTTCGGGCTCAGATTTGGTGATTTCCGAGAAGTCCGAGACAACAGTTTGTCTTGTACTAGCGGTATACGGTTTATATGCACGAACGCCCATAATTGTCTGATTTTGTTAAAGAACAGTTCTCTGATTTTGCCTTTTTTGTAAAAAGCTATTGCTTACACATCGGGGAACAAATCGATTTTGCTGCCTTCTGCGAGGGTGACGATCGCTCTTTTGATTTGAGCGCGTTTGCCTGCGAACTTACCAATACGACGCGCTTGTGCGGGTGGATTATGGGTGTTCACTTTTTTGACCGTAACTGAGAAAAGGCTTTCGATAGCTGCCTTGATCTCAGGCTTAGTAGCATCATGAAAAACATCAAATGTGTATTTGTTGCTTTCAAGTTGTCGGGTTGCCTTTTCATTGAGCAAAGGGCGACGAATGATGTCGGGCAAGCGACGAGGATCGAATTCGGTGGGGATCTTAGCCATGTTGTTTCTTTCTTCTACTTAGATTCCGTTATTCTGCTTCTTCGACCGTGGTTACGATCTCAGTTACCAACTTTGCGTCGCCACCATATACTTCATGAATCTTGGCGATCGCTGAGCGGGTTGCCACAATCTTTTCAGAATTGAGAATGTCGAACATATTGAGCTGATCGGCAGCGATCAATTGCAAGTTTTGAATGTTACGCGCAGATAAAACGATGTTTTCTTCTTTACGATCAGTGATGATCAGGGTCTTTTTGCCAACGGTGACACCCCAACGCTCAAGAGCTTGACATAATTCCTTAGTCTTAGGCTGAGCAAGGTTTACTGCAAAATCTTCAACAATAATCAAATCTGCGGTACGACCGATAAATGCGGTGCGAAGTGCAAGACGACGTTCCTTACGGTTCATCTTGGTTTCGTAATCTCTAGGTTTAGGCCCAAAGATTGCACCACCACCACGGGTCAAGGGAGATCTGGTCGAACCTGCACGGGCGCGACCTGTACCCTTTTGTCTAAAAGGCTTACGACCACCACCACGGACTTCAGCGCGAGTCTTGCTGCTGGCTGTGCCTTGACGGGCATTAGCTAACTGTCTGACGAGGGCACGATGAACTAAACCCTTTGCACTTGCTTCTTTGGCAACACGCAACTCAAGGCTTACTTCACCGACTTCATTCCCTGTCCAATCTATTACTGTAGGCATAACTTATATTCTCTCGATCTCACGAACAAACTACTTAGTCCTTATTTCGCCTTGCCGATAATTACGGTAGGAATGACGTTAATCAATGCGCCAGGCTTACCAGGGACTGCTCCTTTAATTAGCAACACATTGTTCGCTGCATCGACTTTGACTATAGTTAGCTTCTTCACGGTGATTTGCTTACCGCCAAGACGACCAGCCATGCGCTTACCTGGGTATACACGACCAGGGGTTGTACCTGCTCCAGTCGAGCCAGGTTGTCTGTGGTTCTTAGAACCGTGAGCCATTGGACCGCGAGCAAAGTTGTGGCGCTTTTGGTAACCAGCAAAACCTTTACCGATGCTAGTTCCAATCACATCAACGATGTCGCCATCCTTGAACTGACTTACATCTAGAGTCTGACCAATAGTGAAGTCACTAACATTATCAAGACGATATTCACGAAGATGCTTAACAGGTTCAGCACCTGAGACTTTCAAATGTCCCAGTTCTGGCTTGCTAAGAAGCTTTTCGCGGGTCTTACCGTAACCAATTTGAATGGCTTTGTAGCCTTCTTTTGTTTCGGTCTTAACTTGTGTGATTGTGCAGGGGCCTGCTAGGACAACGGTTACAGGAACAGCGTTGCCATCCGAATCGAATACTTGGGTCATCCCAAGTTTTGTGCCGAGAATTCCGACAGTCATTAAAATTAGCTCCGCTTGCTTGACTTCAAATTTTCGCGCAGAATATTTCTGCCGATTTTTGACAGGCTCAAAAGAGATCGGTTTCGATCTTAGTAAGAAGTATTGGTTTTGAAGGCTGTTTAACGGACTTCGAGACGACTTACAGAAGATATCTAGTCAAACTACTAGACGTGAGAAACTCAATCTCTTGGGTTGGTTGTTATAGGTTTAAAAGACTTTTAACTTTCTTTATGTCGCTATACCAAAGCATGACTCAGACTTAAGGAAGTAAACGCATTGGTTTATTTCGCTTAGTTTCTGTTTTTAGTCACGATTAGCAATCATAACTCTATGTGAGATGTTTTGTCTATGATTTTTGAAAAAAAGTTGAAAATTTAGATGGACAGGTTAATTATTGCCATCATTCAAGCTTCACTATCCGCAGTTACAGCAGTTTTAACCAATAGCCCAGATATAGCCTTAGTCGGAGAAGTTAGGACAAAAATCAAGCCCCAAAGAAGAGTTGTGGCACGAATCGCCACAACTCTTCTTTGGGGCTTATGTATTAACTAGAGTGACTATAGCTAGACATGTACTTATAGCTACCATAAATTTATGACTATAATAATCATAGATATACATAATTTTAAATTATGAAAAAGTTTAGGCAGTAAGAGTAGGGAATGGGACTATTACAAGCTATATCACCAAACGTTTCAAACCCATTTGGTTACGAAAATTGCGATCAAGAGCAGATTCATCTATTGGGGCATATTCAGTCGCATGGCATCTTGATAGGGATCAATGAGCTAGATCTGACAATCGCTCAGATTAGCGACAATACAATTGAGTTTTTCAATATTCCCGCTAGCTCATTGATTGAGCAGCCTTTAGAAAGCATTTAAGAATGCAAGGGCGCACCAAAACAGGTATAAATACTGATGAAGTCTAGTATCAACCAGTCAAGATGCGCCAACCCTATAATACCGATTTATCAAGCAAAGAGTGGGAAATA
>JBIKYZ010000110.1:0-15467 GCA_044354985.1 Pseudanabaena sp.
TTCTGTTGTGGTTAGTGATTTTGGTTCTAGCCCTTTTGTCGTGAATTTAAGATCGGCAATATTACAAATACGATCTTCTTGGTAGGTCAATCTGATTGACCTCCTTTTTGCTTGCCACAGGCAATCGCTTTCCCGATCTGCCGTGCCAAGTCTCGCAAATATAAAAACATCTAAGTTGTCCTGATTGCAAGGGTTGTAGCGACTTCAATCAGGAAACGAACAGACTTTTTGAGTTTATTTCAACGCTTCAATTATAGTTTTTTAATGAATTTGAAAAATTTGCATAAAAAACTATTGCTAAACTTGTATCTTGCGTTAAGATATAAGAAAGCATTGAACAAAACTGCCGTCAAAGCAACATCTGTCCATTTCCGGATATTCAATTTAAAAACCTTCGGGTCATCAAAGAGCTAGTGGCTGGAATCACTGGCTTTTTTGGTGTTGAAGGGGAAAAACTAGTTTAGTAATCTCCTATAGATAAAAAGCGTCACATTAATAATACACACTAAGCATACAGCGATCGCAGAAAATGTGTTGCATAAAATCTCGGAATTTTATTGTAGTTGGGGTCGATTTCGGGTCAGGATTGCCATAATGTCATCTACAGGACTATTTTTGAACAAGGAGTACTTTCAGTATTCATGCCACTTCAGGTTTTTACCACTTTACTGATTGAAATGACTTTATAATGTTTAAGATAGGTTAAGAGTTTCACTACCGGTTAGAGGCTGAGCTAACAAGTACATTGCATTGATGCATCATCATGAACAATGTGTAGCCATAGCAATCTATGAATCGCTGCAACTGGTGCAATTGTTATTGATGAGATGAGATCGCTAAATTGTAATTGCTTCCCAAAAAATAAGAGGCGGTGCGATGCGCCGCTTTTTTACGTTTGTAATAATAATTTTGCCAACTCAGAGAACCCAGCAAACTCTGAAGCTTGAGTAACGTACTTGGGTAAATGCAGCATTTTGTCTTGATAATGGCGAACATTTGCCACGCCGACTGAAATGAGAAATAGATCGGCATCGAACATCGCCTCATCATTGGGACTATCGCCAACAGTTAGCACTTGCTGCGAATTTAGTTCAGGGAAATGGTTGCTTAGAACCGAGAGTAAGCCAGTAGCCTTATCTTGATGGATTGGTTTGATATGACATTGAACATTGCTATAAGTGAAACTCCAACCCATTTGTTGACATTGGGAAGAGATAGATTGAATATCATCGGTTGATAAATTATTGACATCAAAAGTCCAATCAGTGATACGGAACTGATTATCAGCAGAAGGATGAAGATTCGGAAATAGCTGCTTAATGTGATGGAAAGTATTTTCTAATAGAATGCGATGTCTAGACAAATTGGGAACCGAAGAGAGCAAATCTTGAGTTCCATTTGGTTTCAAAAAGATTCCCCCATTTTCCGCGATCGCCCCTGCAACAGGTAAATAATTCACCAAAGCACTGACCCAACCCGCCGAGCGACCAGTCACCAATAGGACTTTAATTCCTGCTGATTGTAAATTCAGAAGAGTGGAGATGAAATCAGAAGAGAATTTCCCATTTTGGGTAAGAGTGCCATCAACATCGGAAGCAATCAAGCGAATGTCGGACAAATCGATTTTATTGAGAGGAAATAAGGGCATAGTGTCTTGAATCTAGGCTTTTGTACGCTTTAACGGGGAGATCATTCAATAACGCAGTAAAGCGATAAATCCTGCTTGCTCAAAATGTTTGTCATATGCCAATGCTTCTAGGATATTTTGTTGTTGCATGATGCAGAATGAGGAGCAGTCGGTGTGGCTCCATGCTTGATCGGGACGCTGTTTGTAGAGAATGAGGGCTTGTTGAAAAATACTATCGGTTTGAGAAATGATTGTAATTGCGGGATTCTCTTGTAGGCTTTCAATGAAGTTTGCGGCGGCGTATCTCAGGAAGTTGCCACGTTTAGAAAAGTGATTCAGGATTTCTGTAAGCACCATTTCACTGGTGACAATTTGTACTTGAGTGAATGTGATGCTTAGATTTATGGCTTTAGAGTGAAGCGTATCTTGGGGATCGAGTAGGGCGATCCAGTATCCTGTGTCAGCAAAAACTGTTTTCATGCTTCAATCTTTGGAGAACCATAGAGATAATGATCGTGGTTGATTGATCCATCATGGGGCAGTTTGTCCCATTCTTCAGGGGGAACTTGAGCTTGAATTTCTTTGACGCGATTTAATAGGTCGAGAATTCCGTTTGTTTTTGTTTCAATTGCCTGATGGTTAGCTTTGGTTTGCTGGCGTTGTTTAAGAAATAGGCAAAAGTCAAGAATTTCTTCAACTAATGATTCGGGGGCTTGTTCGAGTTCTCTACTAAGTATTTCTCTAACTGTCATTTGTTTATCCTCCTATTGTCTAACTATAATTAACTGAAAAAGCATAATTCCCTTCTGGAAATCTAACTAATGGAATCCAAAATGGATGATTATCCCAACCTTTATTAATACCTTCTGGAGTAATTTCTACTTTGCCATCGGTTCTTGTCAAAATTAGAGCAGGTCGATCCCTAGGTAGAGAATTTACAATGTTGTTAGGCGATCTCTCAGGAATCACTGCACCTAGTGCCTTAAAAGCATATTTTTTTGCTTTCCCAATTTTCGCCTTTCGATTATAAATAAGAAGAGATGCTCTATCCCCATATTTTGGCATATTTTTCAAAGATGCTCTATCCCCATATTTTGGCATATTTTTCAAAGCTGATAGAGCTTCTCGAATCAGATCATCTCTCCAAGCCCCTGGTGAATCTGAAGCAGCGAAAAAGAAATCTGGTGAAAGAATATAAAAAAGTTGATCAATTGTCATTTCATAAGGAACTTTGTCTTTATAAGTAGAAAGAAGATTGTCAATTATTTCTGTTTGATTTTTGAGGATACTAGGATCAGAGACTGGTAGAAGAGGAAAATATTCTACTCCTCCATAATAAGTTCCCAGATCCACAGTTAAATTACTTAGAACATTTCCACGAGTCGGTTTAAGATTCCTAGACATCAGGGGAATGATAGGAATTGCTGCATGAGTAGATCGACATTTCTCACGCATAATATTGTCACTAATATGGATATCGCTAAATCGGTTAGATAGATTTTGCGGTAAGTAGATACGAATGGCTGGTAGTTCACCACTTCTATATCCATACATTCGAGCGTGTTGAAGTACAGTATCTATCTGAGGCGTTTGACTATCTCTTCCATAATAAGTTACTAACAAATTTTTGAAAGTAACGCCTCGGCTCATTTTAGTCCCGCCAATATATAAAGTGTGTTGCCTATCAGGTTCAGGCTTAACTCCTTGTTTGGTACTAGAATTTGCTTCAATGACTTCTGTGGAAGCAATTTTATGCACAACTTCTCTTGTAATTTCTTGAAGACTAGGAATATTTTCAAAAGTATTACTCAAATCTGCATAGACTCTATCCAGATAACTATTAAATATAGCTGAACTTCCCGCAGAAGGACTTCTTACAGCTAAATTTAATTCTATTGCTAGTTCGTTACGAAATTCATCAACTAGCCTAAACATGACAGAATGATCAGCTTGTTTAAAACTTGTATGAAGAAGATAGGTATATTTTTTTGTATTTCCTCTAAGTCGTAAAATTGCTGATCCTAGAAAGAATGTTACAATTGATAGAGCAATTGCCTCTGGCAAGCTATTTGAGGTTCTTAGAGTATCAGGATCAATAGTCGGAACAATGCGAATGTGTGGGCTGATTTCAGTTGATTCATCATTGATAAAGTAGTGATTACCTCCGATATACCCAGATCCTGCTGTAGTTGAAACAACAAAATCAGGTCTAAAATCACTGTCTTCATCCTGTAGGAGTAATGCTTGTGGTGTAGCTGTAGTTTGTAAATATGTGCAACTCTTTAATGTCTGCCTGATCAATGTAATTTGATGATTAATTTTGCTTACACCTTTCTCTGGTTTATTAATGTTTGTATTCAGGCTGGCTTGATCCGCCTCATCATCAATAATAAATGTTGATTCATTTTGCCATCCTAGCCTTAGAGAAAGATTTTCTACTTTTTCTAAGGTTTTTCCATGCTTTGAAGAAACCAAAACCCGAACAGTATCGACATCAAAGCCAGAATATCTCTTAAACTCTTTTTTCCCTAGAACATCAAAACCATCAAGAGACTTTTTTATTCTTCCAAGAGTCTGATCGTAGAGATCGTTAATATTGGATGTCAAAACAATGAAATTTTTATGCCCATTATCAGCAGCCAGTGCCATCGTAGTTAAGATAATGGCAGTTTTTCCACTCTGAACATGACCATAAATTAGACCTTTTATAGCTCCTCGCTCTCCAAGAGGTAAACATCTATTAAAGATATCTTGGGCATCTTTAAGAATATTATCGAAGTCTTGAAATGAAATTTTTTCTTCTCTATGAAGATATTCTCGAAGGTTACGGATATTGTTTCCAGATATTGAGTATGTCATAAATAGGCTCCTTAAAAGTTGAGAATATGTTTAGCGATTGATTCAGTCAAAAGAAAGCTTACAGCATTAGCAAGTTGCTGTTGTTTGTGAACTAGACCACCTGTAGCATTGGCGTTAGTAGAATTAGAAAATGTGAACCAATCTGGAAGAGATTGTAATCTTGCTGCTTCTCTTAACGAAAGTCCCCGATTTTGAGAAGGATGAATGATCATACTTTTTCGATAATTGCCTATTGTTATAGAGGGTTCATCCCATTTTAGTCTTCTATAAATATTACTATGAGTTCTCTCAATATCAGTGTAGTTAGTCATCATATGACGTATATCTTTCCAGTTTCCTCCTTCGGGAACATTCTTATATCTTTCTATAACGTAATCCGCTTGATTGGAAACAACATGACCTTCAATCATTCTGCCTGACAAGTATCGCATCTGTTTAAGAAACTCGTTTTGACTAAGTTTTTTCAAACTAGGCTCTGCATACTCTTGAAGTAATCTGCTTTCTCCGTTTTCTATAGATGGGAGATCAGAAATTGCTTGTCTAACAGTAACATAACTATTTTCCCCAAAATATCCATGCGTAGGAATTGGGAAAGCTCCCCATTCACCAAAGTCTTTTTCAGTATAACCTAAACTTTTATGTAAAGCTAAAAGAAAAAATCTGTTTCTATGTTGTGGAACTCCGTACCATGCAGCATCCAGAACGGCTGGGAATAATACATACCCAGCTTGAGTCAGCCTTTTAGAGACATGATCAGCTACAGTCACTTCTTTTTTAGAGTTAGTTTTTCTATTAGTCCAGAGAATACCTTGCACATTTTCCATCAAAACAATTTTTGGGGTAAGTTCTTCAGCACATTTGATAAAGTATTCAACTAGTTTATTAAATGGATTATCAGGACTCCAAGAATTTCGATTAGCTTGGGAAAACCCTTGGCATGGAGATCCTCCGATTAATATATCTACTCCTCCTTCTTTGTTTACAGCATCTACTATTTTAAGTCGATCTACAGTTTTAGTGAGATCGATTGGTTCAAAACTACTGGGCGAACATTCATTAAGCTTTAAGTCCCTAGATTTTGCAAAATTTGTATAGTTTTTGCTCAAACTACTTAGATATATTGGATCAATTTCTGCAACTCCTATTACTCGATAACCAGATGTTTTTCTGTTAGCCGAAAGAAATCCTAATCCCATACCTCCCGCACCTGCGAATAAGTCAATTACTTTAAGTTCCCGTCTATTTTGAAGCAAAGCTCCTTGTAGAGTAATTGGTTTTTGATTTATTTGTGAGCTGCAAAGTCTTTCGTCAAGCTCATTTGACAACTTTATATTTGCTCTGAACCTTACTCTAGAACTAGGGCTACAAACCAAATCACGCATATGGTATTACAAAATTTTAGTAAATATCAGTTAGTTTACCATTGATGATTGAAAAAGCATTAATCTACTTTTTAAAGAATGCTCGCCCTAACCGCCACATCCGCTAAAGTCAACACCATCGAAATTGTCAGCTTGATTAGCACCAATCCCGATGGTGACTCACCAATCTGGGAAATGGCAAGGATAGGAGCTAGTGTCGATATTCAGGTTGCCAAAAACAAAGATTGGAAAACTGAAAAGCTATATCCATACAAAGCTGTCGCGATTATTGATCGAGAAAATAAGGTGGACATCGGACTGATATCACCCGCCTCCATTGCAGCCTATGGCAAAACCCTAGAAACTGGCAGAATGTTCGCCAATCTAAAACTAGAGTTCAAATTAGGAATATCCCGAAATGACATAGATGACAAGTTTGCCGATGCAGAAAAGTATTTAGAAGTGCAGCGTGATGCGATTCCAGAATCAGAACGCGAAAGTAGAGCCTCGGCGCTGTGGCACAATAATAACCGAGCGATCGCGGGCAAGATGTTTACTGAGGTAGTGACCACGCGACTGCAAGAACTACGGATTGATAAAATCAAAATAATTGGCTTGCAGTATGAAACCAACGAACTGAAAGATAAACAATGGCAACAGGATCAAGGTGCAGTATGCAGACTGGGTATAGAATCTAACCCCGATAGTCCCATTTATGATAAGCGGGTGCTACAGGTGCAAGAAGGCGATCACTGGAAAAATATGGGTGTACTGCACAGCGACGCAGCCTATATGCCAATCGGTACGCAGTTTATAGCAAATATTAACTTTTCGGCGACTAAGAAAGATGCTGACATCGTACTCGATCCAAATTCTCTGAAACTGCCTGAAATATGGCATGGACTGTCACCAGAGAGAGTACAGCAAGCGGTCAACCTTGATGCAATCATTCCTGCACTGAAACAAGCGATCGCTCAAGCATCTGAGAACCAACCGACCATGACTGAATTTGTGGAAAGATTAGCTGCTGAACAGGTTGGCATTAAAGCTCAAGTGCAATCTGGTGGGAGGATTAATGGAATTACCTATCTTTATGAAGGTCAAGCAGTCAAGGCTAGTTTAGTAGAGTTAACGTGGAAGAATCTTGCCGCGATGGGAGTGCGATATGATCCTATAAGAGATCGCGAAGCAATTACATCGGCTCCTATTCCAGCTATCACTCAGACTAGCGATCGCCTAGAAATCCAAACTGAGCATAAAGTAGTAGAAATGAACACTCAGGTAAATCCTCTAACCAAAATTGAAAATCAATTGAGAGCATCCGTTCTCAGTCATTTTGGTAAAGACAAATCGATGGCAGAAATCGCTAGCCAATTTATCGGTAAAGCGGCTACCCCAGAAACTGTGTACTCTAGTACGCGGCTATATGAACAGGCTTGGGGAGAACAAGCCAATACAGGTAAATATAAAACTGATGATGTAATTATGGTCAGTGGCTCAGGTCCGTGGCGACGCGAAGGAGATGATCGCACCAAACCGCAGATAGAAAAAGACCTCAATCAAGTATTCAAAACTCATTACCAGCCATTATTAGACCAAGCGATCGCCGCAGGTAGTCAAATATTGTTAGGCAATGCTAAAGGAACAGATCAGCTAGTCATGGTCTATCTGCAAGAGAAAGGGTATGCGTTAAACTGGCAACCCCAGGGATATTATCAAGCCACTTCTGGTCAGAGAGAAAAGCTAGAAAAACCAGTAGAAATCATGGGTAAACCGATCCAGATGGTTTATCCCCTGAAGATGCATGGAGAAGTGAATCAATTGCCTGTAGATACTTGTATTGAAGCAATGCGCGGACATGGCAGATCTCACACTACGCGGCGATTTGAACCCTATGCCGCCTATAACTTTAAGGAAGGAGATATCGCGATCGCCTATGCAGGGGAGCAGAAAGTTGCCTTTCAAGTGGGAAAACAGTACAAAATCTCACAGGAAATGTTGACTGATGGGGAATATCAGAAACAATGGGTGCGTATGGAAAAGCATGGGGCTAAGGAATTACTGACATTTCAAGGACATAGCAATACATGGGGGATGCACTTCCATCCATTAGGAGATTATGTCGATGGTAAAATTGTGCCATTTCCGATCATCGAGAGTGCCACAAATTCCATCGTTGCTGATATTCAGAAACTAGAAGCATGGAGAGAAACTGCTCAATATCTGGGTAAGAGCGAGAAATATGTAGATCGCATCCAAGAAATCATTGCTGGTGAGAGCATATCCGAAAAATCACAGCAAGCGATGTCTAAGGATGGTCAGTTACTGAGTCAGCACATTGCATCGCAGTGGCGGGAAGTATTGGCTACTCCGAGCGACTATGTGGGATCTCAAAATGGGAATCTTGTATTTGAGCGTAAAGGGAATGAAGGTAAATATAGGGCAACGTGGGAGCAGTCTACAGATACGTTGACTTTAGATACAAAAACCTTGAAGCAAGGAAATATCGAATATGTGCCATTGCTGGTGCAAAAAGGTTTAGAAATTGCTCAGAGTCAGGTGACTGTGAAAGATGCTCAGAATGTCGATCGCGCCCTTAAAGTTATTGCTAAAAATCAAAAGGGAAGACAAGAGCAAAGGTAGTGAGGCGTATGACCGAAATTTGATTTAAATCGCTTGGCTGCTTTAAAATTTACGGATGTGCGTAAAATCCATTTGAATTGGGTGCGATTTTGTCGTGATATAATTACAAAGATATGGCTTTGGTATTGACACGAAGAAAGTTTATTATTGGTTTGACAGATGACTGTTTTAAAATCTTTGGATGAAAAAGTTTATATGCGATCGCTTGTCACAGAAATAATTAATGGCGAATCCTATAGCTATTATCCCCTTGGGCAGTATGTTGTTCGGGCTATGGGGATTTGTGGCGATCGCCCAACTTTTAAGTACACTCGGATTGAGATTGCGGGTGTGATGGAGCGATTAGCTAAGGGAGAGAATGTTGAAAATATTGTGCTTGGCTTTCGGGGAAGGGTTTCGCGTGAGGCGATCGCTGAGGCGATTCAAGTTGTGACAACTCATTTTCTTGAGAGTCTTCCTATTTTGAGTGCAGCATGATTGTCCTAGATGAACAGCTTTTAGGGGCGAATCTGGAACAGGCGATCGGCAAGTGGTATCAGGGTAATGTTTGCTTTATTACGGATTTGCGCCCTAATTCGATTATTAAAGATGAAGCGATTCCTATGTTGTTGCGAAAAGAGGCGCAGCCTACTTTCATCACTATCAATGAGCGGGATTTTTGGCGAAAAGTAGCAATAAGTGAATATTTTTGTATAGTCTGTTTTAATTTGCCAGATTCGCGTGCTTCCGAAATCTCGCTTCTACTCAGAAATCTTTTCCGTCATCCTGAATTTAATGTAAAAGCAAAGCGGATGGGAAAGGTGATAAGGATTGCGGATAGTAGTGTTAGCTATTATTCCACTGGCAATAGAGAGATACAAGAATTTACTTTACAGATTCAGTAACAATTCCACGCCTAAGTCAAAACCAAAATATAATCGAGATCGTTTGACTGCTTTAAAAATTACGAATGCGCGTAAAATCTAACGTTATGAGATTTCTGCGGCAGAGAAAGCCTAACAGTTGTCACCACAATTTTAGATTAGAGAAATCGAGGTTGCTGTTAAGTGCTGTCCGAATCGATGGTAGCCAACTCATGGCGGCTTTCGTCTGCGGATGCGATACCAAGGGTTTGCTCGTAAATCTGCATGGCACGCTGGATCGAGGTCATTGCTTCGGAATGTCTTTGCATTTGGTAATAAAGCCCCCGCTAGATTAAACAAACTGGAAGCGACATCGGGATGGCGATCGCCTAATATTTCTCGCCTCAAAGAGAGCGCTTGTTGATAGAGTGGTTCGGCTGCTTCATATCTCCCTTGCGAATGATACAGCGCTGCGAGGTTGTTGAGACTGGTGGCGACATCGGGATGATCTACTCCTAATTGCCCTTCACTGAATCGAGAGCAATCGCAGTATGCAAGATTGTAGAAAATATTTGTAGTGTAATGACTATCAGTAATAAAGTTGAACAAATGCAATTATTTTATCATTATAGTATAATTTATATAAGTAGAAAAAGGCGCATTCCCCTTGCTATTAACAAATAGATTCGACAGACGTATTGAAAACTTCCTATATCTTCTGTATCTTCCAAAAGTTTATTAATTCTTATATTAAAAAGAACGCTAGAGATATTTAAATAATTTTTTTGATGCTCTTTTTCAAATATTTTTAGCGCTCGCTCATACAGATTTGTTGCTTCTATGAATCTTCCTTGAGGATAAATAGAATTAGCTAATACCGTAAGGCTTTCTGCTGTTTTTTGATGATTTAATCCTAATTCTCTTTCTCGAATTTGAAGCGATTTATTACAGAATTCTTCTGAGTTTTTGAAATCTCCTTTAAAATAATATAAATCTCCTAAGTCGTGATAACTATCTGAAATGCATAAGCTACTTAATCCTAGATTTTTCTCTCTGATTTGTAATGCTCTTTTGAGTAAAATTTCTGCTTTTTTATAATGTCCTATCGATTTATATACACATCCTAGATTATTAAGGCTGAGTGCAGTTTCTAAATGATCTGCCCCCAATTTTTCCTCTCTAATTTTTAGTGATTTCTCAAGAAATATTTTTGCTTTTTTAAACTGTCTTTTAAGAGTATATAAAACTCCAAGATTATGGTAGTAATTTGCAACGTTAATATGATCATCTTCATATATGTTTCCAAATATTCGGATTGTTTTTAAGTACAAAACTTCTGCTTTCTCATAAAGACCTTGTTCTTGGTATACTCTTGCTAGGTTATTAAGAGAAGATAAGTTATTAGGATGTGTTTCTTCTAAGTGCTGATCGCAAATTTTAGTTGAGCGCAAACATATAGATTCTGCCTCTTTATAAAGACCCTGAGCTAGATATACTGCTCCTAATACTTGCAAAGCTCCTAAAATATCAGGATGTTCTAAGCCTAAATGTTTCTCTAGAATTTGCAGTGCATCTTGACAATATTTTTCTGCATGTCTGTAATCTCCTTGCAAGTAGTATAAAAGTGCTAAATCAGTAATATCTTTCGTAGTATCAGGATGATCTGCCCCTAGTATTCTCTTTCTAAGTTTAAGAGATTTAATATTTAGTTCTTTTGCTTCACTATACTGCCCTTGTAAACGGTATAGTTCTGCTAAACTACTCATAGTGCTTGCAATATAATGATGATTCCCACCTAATAATTTTTTCGTTTTAGAAAGGCAATCTTGATATATTTTTTCGGCAGATGAATATAGTCCTCGCCACTCATAGAATTTTGCCATCGCTACAAATGCCCAAACTAAATCATCTTTAGGATTGGGAACATCATCGAGCATTTCACGACTCAACATATCTAAATGCGGAATCGCGGGATTTACTTCTGAAATCTGATCTCGCGTTGGTGCATATGAGATTTGTTTGGCTTTGTTGAGCAAACTCATCACAAAGGTTTCTCGAAATAGGCGATTGATATCCGAGTCTTGAGCGAGTTTCCATTGCAAAAACTCCCTAGTCAGCGAATGCATCGCAAACCTTGTGCGCTCCTCATCGATCGCCTTGATCAGATACAAATTATTAAGCTGCTTTCTCCCATCCTGCAAATCCGCCACCTCGATTAAATTTGCTGCAATCTCCTCCACCAAACCCCAATCAATATCCGCAGGAGCAAACAACCCCAATAACATCGCCACCTTACCCGTACTCGCGCTCAACTCCTGCCAACTCAACTCAAACGCCGCAATTACCCCCCGCGTTGCATTAATCTCTTCCGACTCTTGCAAAGCCAACGACTCATCGGAAACCGTCAACCGTTCTCGATAATCGCTCAACCGCAGATCTTCATCTAGTTGCAAATATCGCCCTGCCAACTCCACAGCCAAGGGCAGATAACCCAAATATTCACAAATTGATTTCGCCGCTACCAGTTCTCTATCAACCCGCGATTTGCCTAGTAACTTTCTCAACAACTCCAAAGCCTCAGCCTCAGAAATCACATCCAAGGGAATATCCGCAAATTGCGAACTCAACTTACGCTTGCGAGTCGTCACCAAAATCTGAAAGCGCTCCGTTAGCGGTCTAGCCTGTTTAGGAATGCTCTGGAGATCGTTCACATCATCAAAAATCACCAACACCTTCCCCGCTTGCGGTAGCCAGTTTTGCCAATACCAAGCCGCTTGCTCCTCCAAAGTTGCCGACTGCATCACTTCTGGCAAAGGTAAAGTGCGCCTCGCCAACGTCACCACCGCCTGCGCCAAACCCGTACCGCGCAACGGCAACCAATACCGCGCCGCATATTCCCCTCGATAGAGCCAAGCATATTGCCTCGCCAGTTCACTTTTGCCCAGTCCACCCATGCCCTCCACCGCACAGACACTCACCCCTTGCCCCGCCTGTAACTTATCGTGAATTTCTTCAAGCTCTTTCACCCGTCCCACAAAGTTCGGTGAGGCGATCGGCACATTATCAGGGATTATCTTGGGAGACTCTAACTTTGTCTGCGCTCCCGATTCAGACGACTCTGGTCAACTATGATGATGAGTACCACCAAAAAAGTTAGTATTTCCTAACCCTGTCTTAGTCTGATAGCCAGTACTCTGATCGCGATTAATTTGCGTCATATTGCTGTTATCTTCAAATTCACCAATATTAATTTCTTGATGAATTGCTGTAGCAAGTTGTTCGACCTCTTGAGAAAACTTAGGATCGTTATCCATCATCACCTGCAAATAAGCAGCTACTCGATCCACATCTTCTTTTAAGACCGCATCCTCAGCTTTAGGATGTCCCTTAAACCGCGCCAAAATCTTTTGCTGCAAACTCGTAAACATAGGGGTGATTTTGGCGATCGCCCCCTCAGTTAATTTTTCGATAGTTTTTCCAAAAGCCTTATCAAAAGCTAAAGCAGCTATACCTGCGGCTGTCAGAGTTACTGGATCTGCCATATTAAAAAGCTAAGAAATTAGTAATAGTATTATATCGATATCGTGGTCAACTACTTTACTCAATTACTTCGTTATCACCGCCAGAAACTAAAGCGATCGTCTCTTAAATTATGCGATCGCGATCAAGTGCAATAGATTTATAAAATTAGCCAGCAGACAGAACTTTTAAGGGTTGAATAGTTTGGAGGTCAACATTTTCAGATAGCTGAGCATGGTACAGATCCCAAGATTGTTGGAGATTCATCCAGAAATCAGCCGAAGTGGAAAAGAACCGAGCCAAGCGTAAAGCTGTGCTAGGCGTAATACCGCGACGACGATTAACAATCTCATTTACCCGTTGATAGGGAACATGAATTGGATCTAATTTGTTGCAATTGAGTTAAAATAGGCATCAGCAAATATAAAAAGCCATGAACAACTCTGAATCAAAGGGCATTACTAAAATTTCCATAAGTGGGTTTAAGTCAATTGCAAATGAATGTTCTATTGAGATTCGTCCTTTGACAATCCTTGCGGGTGCTAATAGTTCTGGTAAATCTAGCATCATGCAACCAATCCTTTTAATGAAACAAACCCTAGAATCTTCTACAGATTATGGAGCTTTAAGATTAAGTGGAGATAATCTCAACTTTACATCGGCAAAACAGATACTTTCTTATTCTCCAAAAGGTGAACAAACCGATTCCTTGACTGTAGGAATGGAATTAGCAAACTCTTACAAGTTTAAAAATACATTTAAGAAACCTCTTAATAAAGCGATCAATCTGATTGAGAGTATCTATTATGATGGAGATGGAGAGATTAAAGCTGCTATTGGTATGTCTACTAAAGAGATTCTTGAAACACTT
Source organism: Pseudanabaena sp. (assembly GCA_044354985.1). Taxonomy (GTDB): domain Bacteria; phylum Cyanobacteriota; class Cyanobacteriia; order Pseudanabaenales; family Pseudanabaenaceae; genus Pseudanabaena. Next base: position 13,723 of record JBIKYZ010000110.1, read on the forward strand.
CCACTGTCTGCCAAAACATCATATCTACTTGATAATCAACCCTTGAGTATCTTCAGATATTTTTGCTTCAATGTGTTTGTTTATTATACGGGATACGATTTATCACCTACGGATATTTTTTATAATCCATATCCAATGTTTGTAATCCCCATAGAAAAAATCCTTCATGTCAAGGGTTTAAGAAGTCTTGAAAGGATTTTACCAGTAACAGGAATTGGACAGAACTTTAGTGGTAATTTTGAAAAATATATTGCTTCTTTGATTTACTCATGGCAAACATCAGAAAGTGATAAACTTCAAGTTTTAAATACTTATCTCCATACTTTAGCTTTATCCAAAAAGATTGAAGCAACTGAAATTAATGATACGCAAATTGAGCTAAAGGTCAGTCGAACTTTTGATAGTGATGATATGGTAAATATTGTAGATGTTGGCTCAGGAGTATCTCAGATTTTGCCCGTATTAGTAGCTTTAGTAGCCGCCGAACCAGAACAATTAGTCTATCTAGAAGAACCAGAAATTCATCTTCATCCTCGCGCTCAGGCGAATTTAGGAGAAATAATTGTGGATGCAGCTAATCGTGGGGTCAGAGTTGTGTTAGAAACCCATAGCGATCTACTTTTAAGAAGAATTCAGTCCCTAGTTGCTGAAGATAAAATATCGGCTGACAAAGCAATTTTGCACTGGTTTAGTCGCGATGAACATGGTTTCACACAAGTAACTTCTACCCCCCTCAATGAAACAGGTGGATATGGCGATCCCGATTTTCCTTTGGATTTTTCAGATGTGTTTTTAGACGAAGAGGGACGCTATCTAGAAGCTGCTAGCGAAAAACGATGGAAGGAGCAGAATGAGTACTAAAAATTCTAAACTTTTGGTAATAGACGCTTCTGTCTTAAAAGCTAGTGGTGATGAAAATGCCATATACCCAACATCAAAATATTGCTATCAGTTCCTGCAAAATGTTCTTGAAATCTGTCATCGTGCAGTTCTAACAAGAGCTTTAGAAACTGAATGGAATAATCATACATCACGCTTTGGTCAGGCATGGCGAGGTAAGATGGAAAGAAGGGGAAAGTTAATCCGCATCAAATCTTTAGAAGACTCCGATCTTCGAGCTAAAATATATATGGCTGATATCCTTTTGGAAAACCTAACAGAGAATCAGCGATCGCAAGTTAAAAAAGATATCCATTTAATTGAAGCTGCACTAGCTACAGATAAAATAGTTATTTCTTTAGATGACAAGACTGCTCGAAGATTTTTTACACAGGCTGCCCAAGAAGTTGAGGAGCTAAGGGAATTAAAGGCGATCTCATGGGTCAATCCCGATAAGCCTGAAGAAAGTCCGATCTCGTGGTTAAAAGGTGGCGCAAACTCTGAGCCAGAAAGACTACTTGGATTTATATGATTGTCCAAGACAAAGAACATCGCACCAATGACTGTCATGGCAAAATCAGCCATGAATTGTTAAATCAACTCCGTCAAAGCGAAGACTTTGCAATCCCTGCAAATACACCATTCCAATTTCGGGCAGGAATAACCAACGCATGGGTAGCCAAAGGGACATTGCAAGTAGAACTAAACTTACCCCAAGGAGTGGATTTAGTAATGCCCTTATCATGTTTTAAAGGACATAAACCAGCATTAGGAATCCAACAAGTAGCCAGCCTGAAACTAGGAATCGTTAACTTCGCCCAAAAGCGCAGCGTCAAGACTTCCTATACCGTTTGGCAATGGTTTAG
>JBIKYZ010000347.1:0-4635 GCA_044354985.1 Pseudanabaena sp.
GCAAAAAGTATTTGTATCTATATGTAGCCATGTTTGAGTGGGCATACAATCTTAGCTGGATTGATTTTGATTTCCTTCGTCGTCTTCTTATGCCTCCTTCCACCTATTTACCTAGATGAGCCAAAAACTTTTTAATTCATTAATCCATAATTGCACTCTTATTCAAAGCTATAAGTTGCTTGAATTTGTCGTTGTCTAGCTCCGTGAGCCAAGACTCATCCGCTCCCACGATCGCACCAGCCAGTTTCTTTTTGTCCTCAATCATTTGATCGATGCGCTCCTCTAAGGAACCGATAGTTATGAATTTATGGACAAAGACATTTTTCTTTTGACCGATCCGAAAGGCGCGATCGGTAGCTTGGTCTTCAACGGCGGGATTCCACCAGCGATCGAAGTGGAAAACATGGTTTGCTTTGGTGAGCGTGATGCCGACACCGCCAGCCTTGAGCGAGAGAATAAATACGGAAGGCTCGGTTTCAGGATCTTGGAACTCCGTAATCATCCGTTCGCGTTTATCACGATTTGTGCCACCGTGAATATAGTAGGTGTTGTAATGCAGCTTTTGACGGATATATTTTTCCAGAGCATCACCGATCTCGGTAAACTGCGTAAAGATTAAGATGCTTTCTCCTTCGGAAATTACTTCCTCCATCATCTCCGATAGACGGCTAAGCTTGTGCGATCGCTCAGTTGTAAAGTCGCTACCATCTTGCAAAAACTGGCGCGGATGATTGCAAATTTGCTTGAGCTTCAGCAATGTCGAGAGAATTAATCCCTTACGTTGAATTCCTTCCACCTCATTGAGTTGTTTTTCCACATCTCTCACCACTACTTCATAAAGTGATGCTTGCTCTTTAGTGAGGTTGGTGTAGAGCTTTTGTTCGATTTTATCGGGTAGGTCTTTAATGATCGATTGATCGGTTTTGACGCGCCTGAGAATGAATGGCTCGACTAGTTTTTTTAATACGCCTGCTTGAATTTGATCGTTATTCTTTTGGATTGGTGTTTCAAAGGATTTTTTAAACTGGGCTTCTTTGCCCAAATAGCTGGGATTTAGAAAGTTGAAAATTGACCATAAATCCAGCAGCCGATTCTCAACAGGTGTACCTGTGAGGGCGAGGCGGTGTTTGGCTTCGAGTTTGAGAATTGCCTTGGTTTGAGCAGCTTTGGGGTTTTTGATGTTTTGGGCTTCATCAATCACAATCCGATGCCAGTTCATACTGCTAAACATGGCTTCGTCTTTGCGAATGAGAGTGAAGGAAGTAATAATCAAATCATGGGTTTGGCAAATATCCTGAAAAGTTTGAGCATTTTGGGTGCGATCGCTACCATGATGCACGATCGCACGTAAATGTGGCGCAAACTTCTCGATTTCTTTTTGCCAGTTACCGACAACGGATGTTGGTGCAATCAGTAACGTGGGCGGGATCTCATTGATCGATACAACGGCAGGAATAACTTTTTGGGATTTCGCTGTTTTTGCTGTTTTCTTGGCTTTTGTAGGCTCGGCAACTCCACCAATGGCGGCTCGCTCATTCACCAACCTAGCGATAATCTGTACCGTCTTTCCTAAACCCATATCATCGGCTAGACAACCATTTAAACCCAGACTTTCTAAATATTGCAACCATGCCACACCGCGTTTTTGATATTCGCGTAGAGTTCCATTAAGTTGCGGTGGATTTTCGATTGGTTCAAATTGCTGCTTATCCTGTAATTTTGACAGCATCTCTGAGAGAGTACTGTTGCGATCGACTTCCCAATCAGGATCGGTAGCAGTTAACTTCATCAGGTCAATCAGACTCATTGCCGATGTGCCTTGTCCCTGCTGCTGCCAGAAGGTGAGCATCTCTTGCATTTTGTCGCGATCGAGTTCAATCCATTCGCCACGAAACTTAACTAGCGGTGCTTTAGCATTAACTAGCTGTTCCCATTCCTTTGCAGAAACAATTTCATCACCGATAGCTAATTCGTACTGATACTCCACCAGTTGCTCAAAACCAAAGTAGCTCTTGGCTTGAGTTTTGCTACTAGTAGCACTTTTGCCCGAACCCTTCAAACGCATTTTTGCCCTGCGTCGTCCCATGGGTGTCCACCAAGCAGGTACAACAACTTTATAACCAGCATCTTCTAGTACCCAAGCGGATTCCTTGAGAAATTCAAAGGCTTGGTCAAGATTGAGACTTAAACCAACTGGGCGATCGGTTTCTAAGCCTTGCCAAACTGGATTATAGATTCTGGCAGCATAACCAAGATTTAACAATAGATTTTGCTCAAACTCTTTGCCAAATTGCTTTTCAAGAGCTTTCTTTTTAGCTGCTGTCATAGTCCAATAATCAGCTAGAGGCAACTTGAGGGAAGGATCTTGTTTTGGTGCAATCTGAAATTGTAATTGCCAAAGTTCTGCTTCTGTGACTGGCGCTTGCAATTGAAAGCATAGATAAAAAGCAGAATCCGATTGGGTGCGAATGATTTTTTGTCGCCATGCTTGCCATTGTTGGTACTCCTCTAATGCTGCGTCACCAGCAATCATCGAATCACCAAAGCGATCATCAGAAAAATCCAAACCTCTGTGCAGTAAAGATTCAAATACTTGTTTGTCAAATTGGGCAGTCGATGGAGTTTTGGTAATAATACTATGCAGCAATGATTCTGAGAAATGTTGTAACAGGGTGCGGCGATCGCAAAATAACGGTCGAGAATTAGGTTCGCTAAATCCTGCCACACAAGCTAGGGGCATATATTCTGCATATTGACCCAGTTCTTCTTCATATTTCTCAGAAACGATCTCCCAAGCGGGATAGATTTCAAATTTTGGTTTTTGAATTGCCTCTTTTTTGGATTTTGTAGAAGTTTTAGTTGCTTTATTAGCTTTAACCTCAAGTTCTCGATACTTAAAGGCAGGAATATATTGATCCTTAAGAATAATCTGTTTAAAGACTTGAGTGTAGTGATACCAAAATAGTAAATCCGAGCCTAATTGCACCTCAGCAAGATTATTAATCGCAATGAAATGTAAGTCATTCAGCAATTTGACAATGTTAATGGCACGGCGGTAGTTGTAGCCACTGATTTTGACGGGTGTAGTAACTTGATAACAGTCGATTTGCCAGTACTCTAGCTCAAAACTTTCAGGACTCTCAATCTCTAAATATCTTGCTGATTCTAGAGATGGTAATGGTTGCTTCTCACTTGTAGGCAATAAAAAATATTTCGGGAAGATAATCTGATCCTTGCTTAATCTCTTATTAGCTGGTTCCTGAAGAAGATCATCTTTAATTGCTAAATCATTATAGAGAAATGACTTTAAATCTGGTGCTGATAAACTGGCAGGATGTTTTGCTAATAAATCCTCAGATACCTTTGTGGCTTTGGAAGATTTACGTTTAGCTATGGCGATCGCATTAGTTTCCGTCGTCTCTATCCAAATATAAAAATTGCCTGTTTGGATAAAGTCACTGCTATGATCGGGAATCCAAGTACCATGCAGGATTTTCATAAAATTTCTCGGTTCGGCTGATGCAAACTATCCAATCAAATATATACCGATATGAGATTAAATAGGTTATGTGAATATGCCCCAAAGGGATAAACTCTCATAACCTATTTAGGAATGAAAATTAATTAAAACCAAAAATTGTTGGGGCGGGCGAAGCCCGCCCCAACAATTTTTGGTTTTAATTGCACAAGTTAATTAATTTTTATTCCTTAGATTTGCTATAGAAACTTCTCTAGAGTGGCACTAAATTCTGCATAGGTCTTGACTCCGATCATTGTCTCGACTAACTCTCCAGCTTTAAAAAACAGAACCGCAGGAATACTCTTTAACCCAAATTCCTTGGCTAAAGGTTTATTCCCGTCAATGTCTAATTTCATCACTGAAGCGCGATCGCTATAATTTTCCGCCAATTGATCGATAAATGGAGCAATTACCTTGCAGGGACCACACCAAGTTGCGGTGCAGTCCACGACGAGTAAAGATGTCGTTTTGCGAAGGGTTTCAAATTCAGCTTGGTCTTTAATTAAAATTGCTGTACTCATATTTATTTCTTTTAATTGTTTTTAAGCGGAAATTAAGTTTAATACCAAATAGTCATTAGCATTGTGCAAAGCTCGACTCTAATGGCTATAAATGATAGCGATCGCTTCATTTAGCAATGAAAGTTTTACTTAGGACATAAAACCTAAATGAATAACCCCGCCGCGAGCGGACGGGGTATCAAATTCTTTTTTAGCAGAATTTACTCACACCGCAGAGCGGTGGGGTATTTACCCTCTTTGTTCAAATAAATGAAGATGGCGCTTCGCTCCACCTTCATTTATTTGGGTTTCGCTTCATTTATAGATTTGAACTGACGTTGAATTTAGGATAGGCTAGCGTTTTTAGGACTGAAATAAATAAACCGAGAACTTGAGCTCTTAGCTAAAAGCTGAAATCTGCATGGAATTTAAACGAGATGGTTTGAGATTTTAGCTTGCAGTTGATGGTAAATTCTACGCAAGTTATGACAATTGGACTTTGGACAAGATTGAAGCAAAGAAAGAGCGGGATTAAGCGAAAAGGGATAATGAGAGTTTCAACTTTCAACCGAAAACAAATCATTATCCCTAAACCCATTATGCCAATAATTGTCA
>JBIKYZ010000111.1:0-15255 GCA_044354985.1 Pseudanabaena sp.
TCAAACTTAATTCTAAGCTCAATCACTTCGCTCTCAAATCCAAATTATATATCAAGGCTTTGCAGCAATCTCACTTGGAATGGCAGTCTCTGAAACCTTTTTAGGCTTCTGCGTAACATGAGTTATGTAATTCTTAAATGGGTTCTAAGAAAGATTGAGATCTACCCAAGTTTCCATTACGTCAGTTGATTTAACTAGATGCATACCTGCATCGGCAAAGCGCTGAAAAGCTGCATCAGCTTGATCGGAGTAGTCTACGACATTCGGAACCACCACAGGCGAAGTGCAATCTTCGAGTAGATAGACCTTCTTGGCGAGTTTCGGATCGTGAGCTAAAATCTCGCTCAGCAGATCTTGAATTGTCCAAGCTACACAATGGCTCTTGGCTTGACCTGCAATAATCACCGCATCGAATTCCAGTAACCTTTGCAGAAAACGGGTGTTCTTCTGTGCGATCGGTCTGCCATCAGCTCCATCCATTACTTCAGGACGCAATACCGAATAGTTCTCAGTCAGAGGATTACCACCTTTAATCTCAAAGTTAGTCTGACTATGACGCGCAATATTATGGAAAAACATCGCCTCCTCTACAGCAGAAACTAGTGCGTGACCAATACCGCCGAGCATAGAGTGATAAGCCCAAACCGTAAGCGGAAACTTGCCTTCATCGCTGAGTTTCTGGACATAATGCAAGGCGTGGCGCTGGATTGCCATGTAATTGCCTTTAGCGAGACTATAAGCGATCGCAGGGTTTACTTTCCACTTACCCTTTTGAACATCTTCTAACGTAATCGATGTCGCATTGGGAATCGGATGTTCGCCTGCATCATTCACCCAAAAGATTGGATGGAAGATTTGCATGGCAGTGTGAGTATCCATCGTGGGCGCAATTTCACTGATATGATGCAAATTGCGATAGATAAATTCACACAGACGCACATTGTCCTCGATCGCGCCAGTGCCAGATCGACCGCCCACAAACAACTCATGATCAGGAATACAAAAGGTATTCTGCACATCTATCGCCATCAAACAAATTTTCTTGCGATCCTTAGCGGCGGGGGCAATGCCATGTTGTTTCGCCCATGCCTCGGCTTGGTTAGCGCGGTCTTGGTAAGGAACACGCCATACTGAGCCGACTTTGTGGCGATCGAAAAAAGCGGGAATTGGAAGTTGAGTAACAATTTGAGTAGTCATGATTAGAGTTTTCCTTTTTTAGAATTATTGAAAAGAGAGAGAAAGAATACCTAGAATTTTGTCGATATTGCTGAGTTGATACTCAGTTAAATCAATCTCTACAAGGCGATCGCATAGTCTCAAAAACTTCCAATCGTTGCCAGTCGTAGCGGCTCCATAGATGACAGAGATATCATTCTCATGTTGTTGATTAAAGAGTTTGGCTGCCCACATTTCGGCAATACATTGACCTAACGCGCCGTTGATATTCTCCTTTTTGGCTTCGACGACGACCACGACAGGTGCTTTGAGCATCAGTTGTGAAGGCGATCGGCTCAATAGGAAGTCACAAATACCATTTAGTCCCGAATCCCGATCGATGTTTAGTTCTACGCCTGAGAATAAACTCGCTTTGCCCAAGTATTTTTTACGAACTTCTACCAGAATAGGCGCAATAATTAATTCTGATCGCGCTTTTTCTGTATTCATGGCAAGTGCTAAAGGGACAAATTCATTTAAAAGTTCTTTGAGGAATTTACTGGCTTCTCCTAGAGGGGAATCATCCAGTAAATTAGCACGTTCAGCAATCGTGAGGTCAAAAGCTATTTGCACTGATTCTAGAGTAAATTCGCTATAAGACATAGTTTTCAAGGAAAAAGTAGAAAGGAAAAAGGGAAAATTTTAAATGCCCAGATCCCCAACTTTTTGCATGATTAGTAAAACTAATTTGTGATTGCAAAGAAAAAGTCGGGGATCTTAATCTCTACACTTAGGACAATTGTAGCTGCAAAATCTTCTGTGAATGAATCACATAAATTCCTTGTGAGGCGACGATTAAGGAACAGCCGCTATCAACATAGGGTTCGGTTTCGGGAAAGGTTTTGGTAATCATAATTTGTCCGTTTTGCACCTCAACTCTAGCGATACCTTCATCGGTGGGAACGAATAGCCAATTGGCGATCGCACTGCATCCATGAAAATTATCTAGCCATGTAATATCACCTTTTTGAGCGCCAAGAGTAGCAACTAATTCACCAGTATCTCGCAATACAGAAACTCGATGCATGATTTTGCCTTGCTCTTGAGTGGCTGTAAAGAACCAGCAGATGCGATCGCTAAAGACACAATTTGCATCAATTAGTTCTCCTCGAATCGGTGGAAGTTGCAAACGATCGCAGATGCCAGATCGCTTAGCATCAAAGGTGAAAGCTACACTGAGACTACCTGCTCGATAAAATCCAAAGCCAAAGGTTTCGCCTATCCAGAATTGGGTTTGTCCTTCGAGAATATCACCGACATATTCATTGCCAAGTTTGCCATCGCGTAATAGTTGACCATTGCCGATCCAATAGCGAGACAAAGAATTTGCGCGAATCAGATCGGCGGCGATCGCATTCGGTGGCTGTCCTTGGGTAAGGGTAATCGCTTTGCCTTGTCCATCACCTTTTTTTGTAACAATTGTAGACTTACCAAAAATCGCGAATTGAATATTTGCATCAAGTTCACCTGACAGTAGCACTGCATTATCTTCTCGTTTAAACTCATTGCGATCGTGATAAAGATAGTAGAGCGAGTTGTTTTGTAAAACCGCTTGTAAGATCACGCCTTCAGTTTGAAAAATCTGAACAACCTTGCAAGTTGCCGTTCCTAGACTCTTCTCCACCACAGCAATAGCGATTGTGGGTGAGCAAATTGGGCAAGAAGTTCTTAAATGTTCAATTCCACATTGATTACACCTTGTCCAACGCATTGATTCGAGAAGTGGTTTAGGGAAGTCTCCGCGCCAATCTTTTTCAAAGCAGTTGTGGAAATGATGTAACAAATCATCTGAAAGAACTTTATAAGGAATTGCGGGTTTTGGATAGCGCACATCAGGATGGAAAACGGTGATGCGCTGCAATGGTCTAGCACTATGGGGAATCATCGCACTTTGAGCTTTGGGCTTGTACACACCGCCATAGGGATCGACATAGAGGAGGCTCTGCATCAACATTACTGTGAAAGCATACCAATCAGAATCAGGATTGTGCGTATTAATCAAGATTGGTTGATTTGCGTTGCGATCGCACAAGATCGGATCGACAAATCTTGCTGTGAAAACCTGACAAGGAAACTGGCCAAACTGGAATGAATCTGCATCAATAAGATTGACTTGATTTTGAGAAACTAGCAAATTCAAATCATTGAAATCGCCAATCGTCACATTTGCTTGATGGACTTGGAGAACCGTGTTATGCAGATCGCGAAATAGGTTGGTGACAAATTGCTGCGAGATGCCATTGGTGCTGCGATAAGTGCGATCGCTATATTTCAACAAGGTCACCGTGTTTTGCAAAAATGGCATTGTATAGCCAAGGATGTTTGCGCCTTGCTTATCCGTTGCAAGAGTTTCAGGTTTTATAACTCTTGTTGGAAGATTTTGAGGGAAAACACGCAATTTTTGCTGATGTAATGCAATCCTTGCTGTTGCAGCCAGTTGCTCTTGAGGCAGTAGCTCATAATCAGGATGATTGGCGGGTTTAAACAGCTTGAGAACCTTGCCATTACCAATATCATAAATATCTGCTTCGCCACCTTTGCCGATCGCAGATTTCAGATTAAGTTTAACTCGCTTCTGATTGAGATAGACTTCCATAAAATTTCTCCACAACTTCTCTCATATTGAAATCGAGATAACTCAATGCTTTTTTAGCGATATCTGTCGGCACTCCACCATAAAAGGCTTCGGCAATACCACCAGTAATACAGGCAAGCGTATCGCTATCACCACCTAAAGAAATTGCATTCCTAATCGCATCTTCAAAATCCTTCGATTCCAAAAAAGCGATTATCGCCTCTGGTACTGTTTCTTGACATGACTCATTAAAAACATAGGTTGGACGTATTTCATCCACAGTTCGATTTAAGTCATAGCCAAAGGATTGTGCGATCGCAGTTTTAATATCCTCTTTGCTCTGCCCCTTTCGCGCCATAAAGATCGCTATAGCAGTTGCTTGTGCACCTTTGACTCCTTCAGGATGATTGTGCGTGACCTCCGCCGTTCGCCTAGCTTCATTCATCACCGTTTCCAAATCATTAGAGGCAGATCCGACAGCGCTAACCCGCATTGCCGAACCATTTCCCCAGCTATTGTATGGCTCTAGTCCGTCCGAGTAAATCCATTGAGAGAACCTCCCTCCATAGCCGCGATTAGGATAATTCTGAGCATAGGTTTTGATGTACTCAGCATAGTTACCTTGATGCATTAAGCAATCAGCAACTGCAACAGTTAAAACACTGTCATCAGTAAAATCACAACCCTTACCAAAGAGAGGAAACTCTTTTGATCGATGGTTATTAAATTCGTAAATAGAACCGACGATATCTCCGACAATTGCACCTAACATAAGTTTCAAGGTAAAAGTAAAAAGTAAAAATATTTAGCGAAAAGTAGCTTGCGAATGATTAGATCCCCGACTTTTGGGATCACTAACAAAAGGGATCTAGATTTGCATAGAAGAAGTCGGGGATCTTAGTTTTGCCCTTCTGATAGCTATTAGTGTCGTATCATCTGACAAAACACCCGATCGCTTAATTAATTCCTGTCTTTGCCAATCAGGCTTAACTTCCTCTCGATTGAGCATAGTTAACTTACGCCGCACTGCATCAGGATTTTTAAAATAACGATCTTCTTGCCAAAACTGATGAACTTCCTCAACCGCAATCAAATCATCAATTCCATCTGTAGCAATCAAAATTGATTCTACTTCTGCTGTGGGTAACCGATCGCGAATCTCAAACTCAATAGCATCAGGGCGATATAAACCGTAAGCGAGATAGGGCGGCGCATTGTCAGCATAAGCAGGAATTTGAGTAAGCTTGCCATTAACTGCGATCGCACCATCACCAATTGTGAAAGTAACCGTTTCGCTAGGAGTAATAACTAAGCCCACAATTGTAAATAACAGATAATTATTCACAAATTCCATTACAGATTCTGGATCTTCATTAGTGATCGCTACAAAATCTGTCAATTTTTGCAATAGGTTTATTTTGAGAACATTCCAAAAATCAGGCTCAGATATCGCCAAACCATGATTGAGTAAATCCGCGATCGCATCAGTTACCATCCGCGAACCGATCTTTGCCCCAACTTCACTATGCTTGCCACTCCCGCAACCGTCACATACGACAGCCGTCATAAAGTGATCCCACAGAACGATCCGCAGAGCATCCTGATTATTCTTGCTAGCAAAAACATGGTTGCGTCCAATAATTGATCCGCAGGCATACTCAAACTGACTTGACAAATTTTGAATTTCACTTTGAATTTCATTTTGAATTTCTAAGTCAGGAATTTGTGGCGATCGCATATCTGGGACTTCAACTTGCTCTTGCATAACGATATAGTGTATAAACTACACAAACCAATATAGTGTTATTTTTACACTATGTCAAGAGTAAATATAATTACAAATTACGAATTACGAATTACGAGTTGATAATTCGTAATTCGTAATTTCTAAATCTCCAATTACAAAAATGTACAACTACGAATACCCTCGTCCAGCCCTCACCGTTGACTGCATCGTATTTGGACTTGATGCTCAGCAAGAACTCAAAGTCATGCTAATTCAGCGAAATATTCCACCGTTTCAGGGACAATGGGCGATCCCAGGGGGATTTGTTCGCATTGACGAAACCCTTGAAGAAGCGGCTTTACGAGAATTACAAGAGGAAACAGGCATTCATCATATTTTTTTAGAGCAGCTCTATACTTTTGGTGGTTTGAAGCGAGATCCCCGCGATCGCACAGTTACCGTTGCTTATTTCGCCCTTATAAATTTGGTCGAGCAAAAAATTCAAGCTTCTACAGATGCCCGTGCGGCTGAATGGTTTGCCATTTCTAACATTCCTCAGCTCGCTTTTGACCACAATCAAATCTTGCAAGTAGCGATCGCTAGGTTACGTAGCAAAATTCGTTATGAGCCTATCGGGTTTGAGCTACTACCCCAAAACTTTAGCTTGTCACAACTACAAAGACTTTATGAAACTGTATTAGATCGACCTCTAGACAAGCGAAATTTTCGCAAAAAAATTCTCGGCATGGACTTACTCATCGATACGGGTAAAGTCGAACACAATGTAGCTCATCGAGCTGCTAAGCTTTACCAATTTGACGAGAATAAATACTTACAGTTAAAACAAAAGGGATTTAATTTTGAAATCTAAACCCAAAAAGGAGATGGCGGCGTGAAGCGCCGCCATCTCCTTTTTGGGTTTTACAGCAATTATCGATCAAGCGAACCACAAGAAAATTTTTGAAAGTGTTGCAAAGCTACACTTTCAAAAATTTTCTTGGTTTGGGTTTGAGCGCAAAGCGCTGTATGTCCTAACAAGCATTGTGACATCTATAAAGATCTGATCTATAAAAATGCGATCGCTAAATTAGTGATCTCAAACTGAGTATTACAGTTAGGATGGATAGGTACAGCAGTACCGATCAAAATAATCAATAGATTTGTTAGCTTTTTGCCTTGCCCACCTCTAAGTCAAACTTTATGTATAAAAAGGAACTCAAGCTTCCAAGTCGATATATAAACAACTTCTACGATGGCTCAATCTACGATCTTGTTTTTTTAGACTTAGAATGGTGTCGCGATTTTCATAAAGATGGATTAGTACAAAAAATATTTGGTTATACGCTTACTCGTATTTTAGAAGACAGCAATGAGCAATATATAAAAATTCAATTTATTGAATCAAGCACCCAAGAAAAAAAGATAATTCAAGACATCTTATATGACTTGCAGAGCTTACAGAGCAAGTACTTTATTGGTTATGGGCTATCGACTAGTGATATGTTTTGCTTACGCCAAAGAATTGAAGCTCTAGATTTTATTCCCAAGGTAGATAGTATTAAAATCCTAGATTTACAAAGAATTATCCAACGGACAGATCTCAATCAAGGTTTAAATAACTTATTTGCTTATTTGGAAATTCCTATTTATAAAAGAATCAAGGGATATTATGTTTTTCGGAATGGAATTAAGGTACTACGCAAAGAAAGAGGATATGAAACAATTCTTAATGAAATCTATGAATATTGTTTAGAAGATGCCGAGAACTATTTTCATATAATTAGCAATTGGCAAACTCAATTTCCCCTAGTCGATCGCCATAAACACCAGATAATCAACCTAAAAATTGATCCGCGATCGGAGCAACGCATTAGGTCTAGAAGGGGGGCTGCACTTCAAAGACCCTCTAGTTAAAAAATGAGAGGCGGCGGCTTTGCGCCGCCTCTCATTTTTTGGCTTCACTACGCTGTATTAGAGTGCTTGCAAAACGATATAGTAATCTAGGTCAAAACATTGCCATCGCAAAAACATGGATGTAACAGCAACAATCAAAACTATTTTGCAAGAAAAAATCGGTGCAACAATTGTCGAAATTGAAGATCGCAGTGATTTGCATAAGCACCACCAAGGACGCATGAATGCCCCAGTCGGGAGTGGTCATTATGATGCGATTGTTGTTGCTGCTAGTTTTGCAGGCAAAACCATGATGCAGCAACATCGCATGGTTTATGCAGCTCTATCCGATCAGATGCAAACTACAATTCATGCTCTATCACTCAAAACTTATACGCCCGAACAATGGCAGCAAATTTAATTTGAGTATTAAAAATAGCAATAATTCTGCTGCTCAAATTGAATTTGCTTGTTAAAGAAATGTTGTAGGAACTTGTTAAATGGAACACGATAAAAGCTCTGAAATCAAAAAAACTGATGCGAATACTGGTGCAAATACTAGTGCTATTAACAGTTCAAAAGATAAAGGTGGCAATCCTTTCTTATATAAAATGTTCAAGTGGCTGGTAGTTAGACCACTGTTGTATTTGTTTTATCAAGAGCGAATTTATGGTGCTGAGAATGTGCCACTCACAGGCAATCTTATCGTCGTTAGTAATCATGCTAGTGACTTCGATCCTCTAATTGTTGGTAGTTGCATGGGTCGTCCTGTCGCATTTATGGCAAAAGAGGAATTATTTGAAATACCTGTGCTCAAACAAGCAATTCTCGCCTTCGGAGCTTATCCAGTTAAGCGTGGAGCTGGCGATCGCGCCGCAATTCGGGCTGCGATCGCTTCTATTGAGAAAGGTTGGGCAACGGGTATTTTTTTGCAAGGTACAAGGACATTGGATGGACGAGTGACAGAACCAAAGTTGGGGGCAGCCATGATTGCGGCAAAAACTCAAGCTCCATTTTTGCCAATTAGTATTTGGGGAACAGAAACAATTTTACCAAAGGGGGCAAAGTTTCCGAAGTTATTTCAGCCTGTTACGGTCAGAATCGGTGAGCTACTTCCACCGCCTGAAGCTAGCGATCGCGCAACTTTAGAAGCATATACGCAAAGATGTGCTGATGCGATTAACGCTCTGCACGAATTAGGAAGATAGAAAGAAAGGGTTCTATTTAGAACCCTTTCTTTTATGAAAATCCTTACTAATAGCAAGAGAAGTTGCGGCGCTTTGCGCCGCAACTTCTCTTTTGGTTTTTATAGGATATGTATTTTTAGGAAATTCGTTCCTCCTTGTATGCCCATAGGAATGCCACCAACAATCAGAATGCGATCGCCTTTAGACGCAAGCTTCCGCCCTAATAGACAAGACTCAACCTGTTGCAGCACCATCTCAAAGGAACTCGCTTCTTCGTCCAACAACAGGGGTTTAACACCCCATACTAAATTAAGACGATGATAAACATGAATGTTTGGAGATAGGGCGATAATGGGGATTTTAAGACGCTCCTTAGAAGCGAGAATTGCGGTGTAACCGCTAGCTGTGAAGGCGACGATACAACGGAAATCGATCACATCAGAAATTACATGAAGTGCTTCACTAATCGCGTGAACTTCATCAGTTCTTGACGCGGGATAGTTGGCAAACTTGACATCTTTCTCCACTTCCGCTGCGATTCTAGTCATCATTTCTACGGCTTGCACAGGATAGGCTCCAACCGCCGACTCTCCTGAAAGCATCACCGCATCAGTGCCATCCATAATTGCATTTGCCACATCACTTGCCTCAGCCCTAGTGGGACGAGGATTCTGAATCATGCTTTCTAACATCTGCGTGGCAGTGATTACAGGAATTCCGCTTTCATTACAACGGCGAATTATGTGCTTTTGAATCATCGGAACCTGTTCTGGAGGCATTTCTACACCTAAGTCACCCCGCGCCACCATGATTCCATCGACAACGGTAAGAATTTCTTCTAGATTCGCGATCGCCTGCGGTTTTTCGATTTTGGCAATAATCGATACCGATTTACCATATTCGGTGATTAGGGATTTTAGCAGTTTCACATCGGCAGCCTGTCTTACAAAGCTTAAAGAAATCCAATCCACACCTTGATCTAAACCAAAGGCAAGATCTTGCCGATCCTTATCGGTCATCGAAGGTAATCGTAAATTTAGACTAGGAAAGTTGACTCCCTTATGACTAGTGAGTGTGCCCCCTTTGACCACTTCACAATGCACAGCATTACCCTCAACACTGCTTACTGTAAGCTCAAAGATGCCATCGGCTAATAAAATCTGAGTGCCAATAGTCGCTTCTTCAGCAACATAAGGATAATCAATAGCGATCGCATCTACAAAATTAAGCTCTGCTTTCTGAGACTGATCCATCGGCACAAGCGTAACAAACTTGCCCTCAATTAGCTCAATTCCCTTATCAGGCAAAGCCCCAACCCGAATTTTTGGACCCTGTAAGTCCTGCAAAATCGTAATAGGAATATCTAATTCTTCTGATACTTCGCGGATCATGGTGATAGTTTTGGCATGATCTTCATAACTGCCGTGGGAAAAGTTCAACCTTGCGACAGTAACTCCTGCCTCTACCATTTTGCGGAAGACTTGATGCGATCGGCTAGCAGGTCCAATGGTGGCAACGATCTTGGTCAAATGTTGAGGAATTGCCATACAAATCAGGGGCTAGAAATTACTACGCAATCCAATTTAACGCTAGTTCTCTGTAATCGAAAGCCTAAATTGAACATATAGCTTTTTACCAAAAAACAAAAGGGATTAGCGGCGCGAAGCGCCGCTAATCCCTTTTGTTTTTTGGTTTTGCTCTAACTTTGCTGGCTACAGCTAGATAAAAAAAGGTTAAGGCGCTTTGTGCCTTAACCTTTTTTTTAACAAATAATCTCGCTAAGGAGTCTATTTACTTAATCTGGAGAATAGGCAAGTAATGTGCCGTTTTGTCCAATCACAAAACCGCGATCGGGTGAAAAGAAGGCAATCTGATAGAGATTAGCGCCAACATTAGCCGCAGACATATCACGCTTCCAAGTTTTGCCCCCATCTTCACTATGGAGCAATCTGGAGCTACCACCTGAGATCCAGACATTATTTTCATCTTGATAAGCTAGATCCAACAGTCCAAATCCACCACCTTCTCTAGGAGTTTGCTTTTTCTCCCATGTATCAAATTCCCCAGCTTCACTAAACTGGACTTGTCCGCCACGATTTAGCATCCAGAGTCGATTATCGGGGGTATAGCCCATATTCTGCACACGGCGAGAGCTATTGCGATTGTGTTGAATCCACGTCATATCACCTGGTTGCCATGTGGAATAAAAGTTGCCATTTGCAGAGATAGCAACATAACGACCATCTTCGCTACGGTTGAGGTTACGAGCATTGCCAACGGCTTGAGTAACTAATGCTTTCCAATTTTGTCCAGCATCTTCAGTTTCATAGATCGCACCTAAATCTGTAACCATTTCGGCAGAGTTTCTACCAGAAGCAACGATCGCAAAGGGATCGCCAGGGAGCTTAGAGCTAAGTCCGATCCGTGACCAAGATTTACCGCTATCAGTGGTATGCAGTAACAGTGCAGGTTGTCCCGTAATCCAACCTTCAGCACCAGAGAAGCTAACCGATGAAAAGCGATAGATGCTATCACCAAGATCGAGTTTGCGCTCTTCCCATGTGTTACCGCCATCGGTGGTTTCGAGCAAAGTTGCATCAGTACCAACGAGCCAGCCATGATTAGGCTCAGATTTGTCAAACCATAAATCAAGGGGCGTAATTGCTACTGGAAGTTCAACTTTATGCCAACTACCGCTACTTGCAAAGGCGCTAGGAATATTGCCCAATAAGGTTAAGCAAATAAGTAATAAACAAATAGAGAAGGAGCTAAGAAAGCGTTTTAGGCTTTTTTTCATAAAAATTTAGTAAAAATAATGATGGTTGTGATGCTAATTAAAATTGCGAATGAATAAATTAATCCAAGGCATAGAGACTGATAAAGAATGCTACTGCTAAGGCTAAAGAGCCAAATATGAGTAGATTTTTTTGACCTGGGGTCATGACATTGACACCAAATCCGTAGCCGAGATTTTCGGCAAAGCCTGAGGGCTTGGAGGCAATACCAATATCTGAGAAGGCTTTTTTCTTGGTGTTGCACACAGGGCATCGCCAATCTTCACTTATGGTCTCAAAGGCTGTACCAGCAGGGATATTGCGTTTAGTATCGCCGATGGATGGTTCATATATATAGCCACATACGCCACATTCATGACGATGCAGCTCTTCGTCAGCTTCAGTGGCTTCAACTATGGTGATATTTATTACGGGTTTAGTTTCTGATTTAGAGGTTTCCGTATTTATTGATTCGGGTTCCATGGGTTTGATCGTTTTGAATGTATGTTTAGGCGATCGCTTGTTAATTCTGTTACAAATTATTACATCTTTTTGACAGGCTTGCCTAGTTGCCCAAAACACACAGGTTGTCACAGCGATCGCCCAAAACTAAGTACCTGTGCAGAATAAATTACCCAAACCCGTAAAGTTGCGCCCCGCAGGGGCGCAACTTTACGGGTTTGGGTAATGAGAGGATGTGGCATAATCGCTCTGGCGGGAATTTATAGATTTCATGGATTTAAGCTCACAAAAAGAGAAGTTTAGCGAGGCTTATGTCCTAGCCATAGCCGCAACCGCAGGATATGGCACTTACAAACCTAGTCCAGATGACGATAGTGTTGATTTTGGGATCGCGGCGCGGACTAGTTCTCAGGCTAATGGTGTTGTAACCATGCGATCGCCCAGATTAGAACTGCAACTCAAATGTACCGCTGCCCCAACACCGCTTGGGGATAGTCTCTCTTTTCCGCTTAAACTTAAAAATTATGAAGAGTTGCGAGCCGATAATTTTGTCATTCCGCGCATCCTCGTTGTCGTTCTCGTCCCCGATCTTGCTGACGACTGGCTGGAGCATTCTGAAACCGAGCTTTGTATGCGGCGTTGCGGCTATTGGGTATCATTGCGGGGCAAACCCGCGACAAGCAATACAAAAAGCGTTAAAATATCTATACCTCGTCAAAACCAGTTTACCGTTCAAGCTCTACAAGCGATAATGCAGAGACTCGCGAAGGGAGAATTGCCGTGATCCTACAAACTCCAAAAGCGAATACATTAGAAGCCATCCGTCCTGAAACCCTCAGCCAATATCTCAGGGCTAGAGGTTGGCAGGAATCTGGGGATTTTTTGGGCAATGCTTCTGTGTGGCATCGCGGTGAAGAATTAGAGGTTCTGTTGCCAAAAAGCGATCGCCTTCGCGATTATAAAACTAGGGTTTGCGAAATTATCGATGTACTCGAAATTTCCGAACATCGCGATCGCCAACAAATTTTAAACGATTTACTCTTACAACCAACTGACCTCATTAAAATCCGCATCGACAGTCCAGATATTATTGGCGGCACGATTCCGATTGATGAAGCGGTGCGACTATATGAAGCAACTTCTAAAATTATGAAGTTTATTGCCTCTGCAACCGTGCAACCTCGTTCCGTTTATCGCGGTGGCATGTTTGCAGAGGTGCGGGAATATCTACACGAACTCCGTGTTGGCGAAACACAGCAGGGTAGTTATATTATCAACGTTCTCTCGCCGATCATGCAGGAGCATGAGAACTTCGGGCGTAAGGTCAATCTCTTTCTGAATAGAGCCTTAACTGCCATTAATACGACTACCAAAGATGTCTTAGCAGGAAGCAATATCGATATTTTCGAGCAGTCTGTCGAATCTGGGGTTAGTTCCAATTTATGCGATGCTCTTTTGGAGGTTGGCAGTTATACCGATCTGCAAGATCTCAGCTTTCGCTGGCAATGGTCGCCAATGTGGGATGCGCCTGCGATCGCCAAGGAAAAATTGGCTCTCTCTAAGCAAACTTTTCCCGTTCTCAAGGAGGCTAGCAAGCTTCTCAAAAGCAAAGATATCATTCGCAAACGTTCCGAAACTAAAATTCAATCACAAAGTAGCGATCGCCTTACGCCGATTTCAGGTAAGGTGATTGGTTTGACGCGCCGTGATGATGCGGCGGTGGCTAGCGTGACGATCTTGGCAAAGATAGAAGGAAGCGATCGCGAGTTGCAATTGGAACTAAGCGAAAGTTTTTATGCAAAGGCAGTTCACGCCCATTTAGCAAGGCGCAAAATTGCTTTTTATGGTGAAATTGTTAGAGAAAGCGAGGCGATCGCAGTTCGTAACGTTCGAGATTTGCGCGTAGTTTAGCTATAGATTTTTGGCGATCAAGCGATTGCTTGTGTTAGAGTTTGTCAAATGGAGATTTAATGATGAAGCCTGACTTTAGTAAAATGACTCGTCAAGAATTACGGGCTTATATCTTGGCTAATCGAGAAGATGATCAGGCGATCGCTGCTCTAATCCAACGCGGAAATCCCAATAGTCCAAAATTTCCTTTTCCCAAAAACGATGCAGATTTAAAAGAAATGCAAGCAATTCTTAGAGACAAATTGAGTCACATATAGATGCTTAGATTCTTTTAGAAAGGCAAATGATCGCTTGATAATGCTGTTATAAAAAAAACTAAATCTTTCTATATAAAAACTAAAAATTATATCTACCTATCCAATTATCTTAATTCCTCAGTCGATACAACGCGCCCAAAGTGTCAGTCCACCTGTGCCTGTATTTATAGAGACAGCACCACAAAAACCATCTTCACCACCAGAAATCTATGACAAGGGAGTGTTAGCAAGCTGGTGGATTGTTGGCTTTGTCGCGTCATTGGTGCTTGCCTTTTTTCATATTTGGCTGGGTATTTCCGCGATCGCGCTAAGTGCTGGTGTGGTCGCTTATCTCGCATGGTCAATGAATCAAAATTTTCCACAACGAAAACGCGCACACGATGACCAAATAAGGAAGTATCCGAAGTTACGACAGTCCTATCAACAGGCGAAACGAGAATACGAGCAAGAGGTAAAGCATATCCTGAACCCCGAAAATATAGCTTCGTATCGAAAATTAGAACTTTTGCGGATACTTTGGCAAACTCAACCCAATGATGGAGGAAATAGTAAAGCGCAAGCAGGTTTCTCAGAAGCTAAATTTTATGCGTACCTTACACATTATTTCAAGGACAAAGTAAAACGCGGACTTACGCTAAACATCCCGAATTTTAAGCATCATTATAGTCCTGATTTTGTCTATATCGACAAGGCAGTAAATTTATACATTGACATAGAGATAGGAGCATCTCAGTTAAGCACTGAGTATAAATGCTTATAAGTATAGAGATGAGATAATAGAACAAAATCCCCGCGAGAAGCCAATGACACCCGAAGACCAACAAAAGTTAGAAGAATACTGCCAAGGAATTGCCGCAATACTGTATCGGAATGCAGAAGCAAAGAATGCCGAACAGTTAAAGACCTTGGAAGGGATAGAACTAGCTGTGCGAGAGCAAATGTTAGAAAATGTTAGCCCAAAAATCGGTGTTTTTTTGTCGAGACAAGTAGTGGCACAAAAGCAGGAAAAGAGCGACATCTGAAGAGCTGTATTGGCGATCTGACAATCACCAGCAAGCAAGCAAAACAACTAAACGTAAGAGCAAGAACCCAGCTTAGTCCACACATGGAAAAATGCTGCTTGCTCAGCAGTGGCAATGAGTCCTACGCACGAGCGATGAAAAACGTTAAGGAGTTGACAGGGATCGTGGTTAGCCACAGTACTCAACAGAGACTGGTACAACGATACAATTTTCCGCAAGTAGAGTTAGTTGAG
>JBIKYZ010000112.1:0-15205 GCA_044354985.1 Pseudanabaena sp.
TAATTTCTATTGTTTTCGGGGCTGACATCTCTTTTTCCTCCTACTCACTCTCTTTATATTATCACTTGTTTTGGCTTGCTTTTCTCATGATCTTCATGTTCTGTTACTTTAGCCAGCGTGTACTAGCTGAAAATGCCTTGCGAGAATCCCAAGCATTATTACAAACTGTCCTCGATGCTTTCCCATTGTCGGTATTTTGGAAAGATCTCGAATCAGTCTATTTGGGGTGCAACAAACTTTTTGCCCATACAACTAGCCTGAACTCTGTCCAAGATATTATTGGCAAAACCGACTTTGATTTTTCTAATAGTCAAGCCCAAGTTCTTAACTATCGTGCTGATGATCTCCAAGTGATGGAATCAGGCATAGCCAAAATCAACTTTGAAGAAATGGTTACTAAGCCTACAGGTGAACAGATATGGGTGCAAACCAACAAAATCCCTTTGAGAAATAGAGAAGGGAATATGATCGGAGTGATGGGGACGTTTCAGGATATTAGCGATCACAAACAAGCTGAGTTGCAACTAAAGAAAACAAGCGATCGCCTAGCTTTGGCACTCAATTCTGGAGCGATCGCTTGCTGGGAATGGGATATTGTCAACAACACAATTATTTGGGATGAGCGAGCATATGAACTACATGGTATTCCCTTAGGAACGAGTGTATCTTTTGACACTTGGGCGAATAGCATTCATCCAGAAGATCTCCAATTTACCCAAACATTAAGCGAACAAGCAGTAGTAGGAGAAGGGGAATTCGATGCAGAATATCGAGTCATCCATCCCGATCAGAGTATCCATTTCCTCAAAGGTTATGGACTTGTAGTAAGAGATATTGATGGCAGTCCCCAGAAAATGATCGGGGTCAATTTTGACATTAGCGCCAGAAAACAAGCCGAATTGCAACTACAGAAAACAAGCGATCGCTTAGCTTTGGCACTCAGTTCTGGTGCGATCGGTTATTGGGAATGGGATATTGAGCAGAACTCTCTTGCTTGGGATGCTCAGATGTATAAACTGTATGGAGGCGCAGAAGCAACTAATTCCCGTATGGCTTACGAGACTTGGGCAAACACAATCCATCCCGACGATCATAAAGCTACTGAAACTTTACTCCAAGAAGCAGTTTTAGGGCTTACCGATTATGACTGTGAGTTTCGAGTCATTCATCCCGATCACAGTATTCACTTCATCAAAGCCTATGGAAAGGTTGAAAAGAACGCGCAAGGTAAGGCTCAAAGTATGATTGGGGTTAACTTTGATATTAGCGATCGTAAACAATCAGAAAGTCAGTTAAAACTAGCTAATCAAGAACTTCTCCGCGCCACCAAGCTCAAGGACGAGTTTCTCGCTACCATGAGCCACGAACTACGCACACCGCTAAATTCCATTCTAGGACTATCAGAATCTCTTAAAGACGAGATTTTGGGCTCAATAAACGACAAGCAATTAAAGGCGCTCTCTATAGTCGAGTCAAGTGGCGAACATCTGCTATCACTGATCAATGACATTCTCGACCTATCAAAAATCTCAACAGGCATGATGACCCTAGATATGGCATCAGTCCAAGTCCAAAATCTCTGTGATACCAGTCTGCTCTTCGTCAAACAGCAAGCATTTAACAAGAGAATCCAAATCCATAGCAATATTCCTGCTCATATAAACAACATCAATATCGATGAACGTCGCATCAAACAAGTATTGATTAATCTACTCACAAATGCCGTCAAATTCACTCCCAATGAAGGAAAAGTCAATCTCTTCGTTGCGATCGGTAGCGGCGATACATGGCAAGGAGAAGCAAAAATCCCCCAACGAATCAAAACCATAAATTCGCCAACGATCCTATTTCAAGTAGTAGATACGGGCATTGGTATTAACTCCAGAGATTTGAAGATACTCTTCCAGCCCTTTGTACAGGTAGATAGCGCCCTCAACCGTCAGTATGAAGGTACTGGCTTAGGACTGGCTCTAGTTAAGCAGATTGTCGAGCTACATGGCGGTCAGGTCATGGTCGATAGCGAAGTTGGACAGGGTAGCAGCTTTACAGTCGCCCTACCCTATGAAATGTCACAATCTAATGCGATCGCTTCCGCACCAACTTCGACCACTGCATTTTCACAGGACGTAAATCCTGTTAATCCGCCGCTTATTTTATTAGCCGAAGATAATGAGGCTAATATCCAAACCTTCATCTCCTATCTAACCGCTGTCAATTACCGTGTCATCATTGCCCAAAATGGAGTAGAAGCTATTGCTCAAGCTAAAGCAAACTTGCCCGATATCATTCTTATGGATATTCAAATGCCTATTATGGATGGACTAGAAGCAACTAGGCTAATTCGTCTCGAACCTAACTTGATTAATACCCCGATCATAGCCCTAACTGCTCTAGCGATGGAAGGCGATCAAGAAAGGTGTCTAGCGGCGGGAGTTAATGAATATCTAGTTAAACCTGTCAAGATGCGACAACTTAACCTCTTAATTCAGAAGGTTTTAGGTTCCGTAAATTGAGACAAGGATCTATAACTGTCGCCAAGTGTATCAGAATCTAAACCACAAAAGAGAGTAGCGCCGCTACTCTCTTTTGTGGTTTAGGATAAATCTCCTTGTCCCAATTTACAAAATCACACTTTTGGTAACTGGTACTGAGCGATGATTCGCTTAGCAAATTCAGGGACATGAGCCTCTAGCTTTTTAGGATAGTTACGGCGCACATAAAGAAAATTACGGACAAAATGCGAATCGATCGAAAATCTGCCATACTCCAAACCTTTTGGCCCAATTTTATTCACCACAAAGCTAATAATCCAAGCTAACCAAATTGGTAATGTCACCGCTTGATCGTATGCCGAAATACCCTGTTGCACAGCCGCACGGCGATCGCCACTAGAGATAACAGGCTGAGTCTGCAATTGATCCTTAATTAACTCCAGCATCTCTTTGCCAGTCTCATTCCGCACCACGATCCATTGCCAGCCAAAAGTTGCGCCCATATAGCCCACCACGATATCAGCGAGAGCATTGGTGTAGTCAAAACAGGTCATGCAAGAAGGTGCAAATACATCCTTGAGTTCTTTAGTATTTAGCCCAAAAAAAGGCACTTGCTCGATAGAGCCATCGGAATGCCTGAAATGCACATTAAAATCCTGCATAAATTCGTAATGCACGACAGTTTCAGGCGATCGGCTAGTGGTGTCGAGAAATTTCTGCAATCCCGATCGCGTCACATTGTCCGTACAAGGCGTACCCAATACATAGAGCTTTTCTAGCCCAAGGTTTTTCTCGACCGTTCGCAATGCTTGAATTTGACAACCCACGCCGATCGCTAAAAGTCTCTTGATCCCCGACTGCTCGATTTGCTCTAAGACCGAGAGATTTGGCGAAAGAGTGGGTTTATTGACCCGCGCCGCCAAAATCTCCTCACGGTTTCGGGCAATTATGGGCTGTGGTTTAAAGCGATCGTCTTTGCTTGATTGCACACAGACCACCCCTTCAACTAAGCCCCGCTCTAGCATCTCGATCGCTAGTGTTGACACAATTCCTGTCCATTGTGCGCCCTCAATTGGATCAGTTTTACGGGCGGCGATCATTTCTTGATGTACGCCAAAATATAATTCTTGCTCATTATCGAGATCACGCGATCGCCCATGGGACTGTGTTTCAAGTTCATCAATATGCTGTGTGATAAATGCACAAGCTTCTTTAACGTAATGAATATAGTAAGTATCACAGAGACCGCATTCGCTGCACAGTTCTTTGGCAGGGCGACGCTGGACATCTCCAAGAGCCTTTGCCTTGCGATGGGATGGGACAACCGACATTTTGCTATTTTTGACTAGATGGATCTAGCTAGATCATAGCTTTTTTGGGTTATTGGCAAACTTAGGAATGCAATGCACAAAAACCCAAAAACTATACCGCCCGCTGCGCGGGCGGTATAGTTTTTGGTTCTATTTTTTAATTGGGCTGATGCGTGTAGAGGCAATTCATGAATTGCCTCTACACGCATCGCATTGCATTGCTAAAAAGGAATTGAGATACCGAGATTTGTCCCCATATTTTCTTGGCTTTGAACATCAATATTCCCGCCACAAAATTCGACTAAAATCTTTGCTAGAGATAAGCCTAGTCCCATACCCTGTTGTTCGTAAAATTGGCGCTCAAATTGCATAAATGCACCAATATCGGCAATTTGCTGATCGGACATACCTCGCCCTCCATCAAGAATATTGAATAGCCATGCTTTGTCAGTAACCTGACTACTCACAATTACCTTGCTGCCTTTCTGGGAATATTTGAACGCATTATCAATTAGCTCATCAGTAATTTTAATTAAATCTTCCGACGAAATGGCGAGATCGAATTCTGCAAGATTTAGTTCTAAGTCATCTAAGCGATCGCATAACTTTGCCTTACGCTCGCTCAGAGTTTTTATCATCATTTTGCTATTACAAGGATATGTCGATGTAAATCTGGTCATACCTTGCGATCGCATGACTATTAATCGGCTATAGAGTAAATAGTTTTGGATCAATCGATAGAGACGTTCAGCCGATTGATGAATACCCTCAGCATATTCATGAACTTCAGATGGCATTAGCTCTTCGCTTTGCATCATCATCAATTCTGACAATCCCATAATTCCTGAAAGTGGAGTCTGTAACTCATGGGGCAGAGCTAGGGTAATGCTAGTCCGCAAAGCGTCCATTTTCTCTTCAAAGCGTTTTTCTATAGCTTTTTGTTTTCCAAGACGTACAGCGATCGCTTCTAGCAGTTCATCTCTAGTGCAGGGCTTTTCTAAATAATCATCAGCACCTAAAGCCATACCTCTCCGAGTACTGCGTCGATCCATCATCGAAGTCAAAAAGAGAAAAGGGACAGTATTCAAGGTTTTATCTTGACGCAATTGTTCGAGGACTTCATACCCATTGAGGATGGGCATCATTACGTCACAAAGAATCAAATCAGGATGTCTCTGGGTTGCCAGATTTACCCCTCTTTCCCCATTTTCGGCGGTAATTACCTCAAAACCCTCTACAGAAAGTAAGTCTTCTAAGGACTCGCGAATTAAGTCTTCATCTTCGATGACTAATATGCATGTCATACTTTTTTGCTAGTTTTCATTTAGGTTACCCATTTATTATTAATAGACAATCTAATATAAAAACCAAGAAGTATAGAACGTCGCAAAGCGACGTTCTATACTTCTTGGTTTTTAATTAGCTAATATGCTCTCGCTCTAGCAAAATTGTAAAAATTGCACCTTTCGGTTGATTGTTGGTTGCTGAGATAAAGCCTTTATGCGCTTCAATCATCATTTTGCAGAAAGACAGCCCTAAGCCAATTTGGGAGACTCCCAACACAATATTACCGACTTCATACTTTCCAAAGATTACCTGTTTTTGTTCAGGGCTTATGCCCACACCACAATCAATTACTTCAATCTTAATTAAATCTTGGCGATCAGGATTTTTGGGCAAACATTCAACCCTGATCGTAATAGAACTTTGCTGTGGAGAAAACTTGATTGCATTATCTAATAAGTTGTCTAATACACGGCGAATTAATTGCTTATCCCCAGATGTATAGGCTGGTTCAGTATCAAATTCACCTAAAATCTGGATTTGCTTGCTGTTGGAGAGGGTAGCGAAATCTGCGATCGCAGATTTCGCTATTTCAGTTATATCGAACGTAGTGCGATTGAGAATCAGTTTATTTGCCTCGATCCTACCGATGGTTAAAATATCATCGATCAGAAAACGCATCTGCTCGATAGTTTTGCCAATTTGGGCAATTCTCTTTTTTGCGCGATCGGGCAGCTCTAAAATTTTGAGAGAATCACAGCCCAACAAGATCCCAATTAAGGGATTGCGAAGATCGTGGACAATTGTTTGCATCATTTCTTCGCGCAACATCATTGTTTCTTGGATGCGATCGTATTGCGACTTAATTCGCAACATTGATCGCACACGGGCGCGGAGTTCGGTGCTGTTAATTGGTTTACTAATAAAATCATCGGCTCCCGCATCCAGACAACGAGCCAGATCTTCTTTGTCCGATAGAGCAGTAACAATAATTATTGGGATGTGTTGCCATTGACGATCTTGCTTAATCTGTTGACATACCTCAATACCATCCATGTCTGGCATCATCACGTCTAGTAAAATGAGGTCAGGTTTAATGGTGTCAAGAGAGGCGATCGCATCTGCGCCATTGTCTTGATGATAAAGCTCATACCCCTCTTTAAATAGCAAAATTTCGATGACATCAAAATTGGCTGGTTCATCATCTACGACTAAAACTACTTGTTTATTTCCCATACTTTTTATATATAAGCTAGGAGCGCCTCATAAATAGCCAAGGTTAACTGAATGTACTTTCTATTCTTACAGGTTTTCATTTACCATGACTTAAGTACTTGTACAAAATAACTTATCCCAATTTATAAGGTTGCACCTCACAGGGGAGCAACCTTATAAATTGGGGTTTGCAATTAATTTCGCGGAAACAGCTCATGACTTCAGATGTCAAAACCCTAGCGGCGATCGATGTTGGTACAAACTCCATTCATATGGTAATTGTACAAATTCAGACTTCGATACCTAGTTTTAGCGTAATTGAGTCAGAAAAGGCAACAGTAAGGCTAGGAGAGCGCTGTGCCCAAACAGGAAATTTGACCGAAGATGCGATGAAACGATCTCTGGAAGCTCTGAAGCGTTGTCAGGAAATCTGCCATACATTTAAAGTCGAAGAGATTGTGGCTGTGGCTACTAGTGCGACCCGTGAGGCTCCTAATGGTCATGATTTTATCCGCCGCATTTATGAAGAGTTAGGCTTGCATGTTGAAGTTATCTCAGGACAAGAAGAAGCCAGACGCATATATTTAGGTGTGATCTCTGCGATGGAGCTCAAAGATGAGCCGCATCTGCTGATTGATATTGGTGGTGGTTCCACAGAAATGATCTTGGGTGATGGTCGCGATCCGTTACATCTGAGTAGTACTAAAATTGGGGCAGTCCGCTTAACTGATTTATTTGTTAAAACCGATCCTATTTCACAACCAGAATACGATCGCTTATTAGGTTACATTCTTGGATCAATAGAGCGCCCTACCGATGATTTAAAATATCTGCTTAAAGGAGAACTTGAAGGTAAGACCTTAAAGGCGATCGGCACATCAGGCACAATTGAGACTTTGATATCTCTCCATGCTAAGGAGAAATTAGGACTAGTTCCGAATCCCCTCCAAGGTTATGAGCTTCCCTTTGCGGATTTAGAAAATATTGTTTGGCGCTTACGTCGAGCGAATTTAGAAGAACGCACGGCTATGGTGCGCCAAAAGCGAGCCGAGATTATCTTAGCTGGGGCAATAGTTCTCTTAGAAACCATGCGTTTGTTGGGAATTCCTAAAATCATGCTCTGTCAGCGAGCCTTGCGCGAGGGATTGGTGGTGGATTGGATGATTCGTCATGGCTATATCGAGGATGGTTGGCGCTATCAAAGTACGGTTCGCGATCGCAGTATTCTCAAGCTTGCGGATAAATATGGCATTGATACTAAATATGCTAAGCAGGTTGCTGAACATGCCTTGAGTTTATTTGATCAGACCAAGGGGATTTTTCATGAATGGGGCGATGATGAAAGACATTTGCTCTGGGCGGCGGCAATGCTGCATAATGCGGGACATCACGTTAGCCACGATGCTCACCATAAGCATTCCTATTATTTAATTCGTAATGGTGAGCTATTGGGCTATACCGAGTCAGAGATTGAAGCGATCGCCAATCTTGCTCGTTATCACCGCAAGAGTGAGCCGAAGAAAAAACACGATAATTTCCAACGCTTAGATAGTGAGCGGCTAAAAACATTTGTGCGTCAAGGCAGTACATTCTTGCGAATAGCAACAGCCCTTGATCGTCGTCAGATTGGGGCGATTGCCTCTATTAGAGTGGTTTGCAACCCTCAGACTCGTGCTTGCTCATTGCAACTCAAGCCCAGACAGCCCAATGATCCATGTACCTTAGAGCTGTGGAGTCTTGACTATAAGAAGCAGCCTTTTGAGGCTCAGTTTAATTTTACGCTGTCAGTATCCTTAGATTAGAGAGGGTTGTCGCTGCGCGACAATCCTTTCTATTGAGATTTATCTTATGGAAGGCTCCCTCTCTCTACTAATAATTATTGCGATCGCCGCAGGTGTTTTTGCTCGTGTCATCGCGAATTTTTTCCGAGTGCCGAGTATTGTATTTCTGCTGATTTTTGGCGTAGCTTTAGGAGGAAATGGCTTAAATTTAGTACAGCCAAGATTATTGGGAGATGGGTTAGAGGCGATCGTATCGATTTCTGTGGCTCTAATTTTGTTCGATGGTGGACTGAACCTACAGCTAAAAGAGCTTGGCAAGGTCTCGGCGAGTTTGCGCAACTTAATCACAATTGGAACTTTAATCACCTTAATTGGTGGTGGGATTGCAGCCTATTGGTTGAGTGAATTCCCTTGGACAATCGCTTTTTTATATGCGGCTTTAGTGGTAGTGACAGGCCCAACTGTCATTAATCCAATTGTCGAAGAGGTCGGACTGGATCGCCGCCTTGCGACAATCCTTGAAGGGGAAGGCGTGTTAATTGATGCGATCGGTTCAGTGTTAGCCGTTGTCGTCCTTGATGTTGCTTTAAATCCGACATCTAGTGCTTTTGCGGTGGTTAGCGATCTAGGATTGCGGCTAGGGGTTGGCGGCGTACTGGGCGCGATCGCAGGTTGGCTATTGGGCAAGTTTTTGCAGAGGGCTGCATTTCTTGCGGAAGATACTAAAAGCGCGGTGGTAGTGGCGGCAGTATTAGGGCTATTTGGTATTGCTCAAGAAATTCAAAGCGAATCGGGACTGACGGCAGTTGTCTTGATGGGAATTGTTTTACGCGCTTCCGAAATTCCCAATAGTCGGGCTTTACTCAAATTTAAGAGCCAACTAGTGGCTCTTATGGTTTCAGTGCTATTTATTTTACTCTCAGCAAATCTTTCCATTCCTAGTATCTTTGCTCTTGGTTGGGGAGGTGTGCAGACAGTTCTCTTTTTGATGTTTATTGTCCGACCGATCAATGTGATTGTCAGCACATGGAATAGCAGTTTTACTTGGCGACAAAAAGCTTTTTTGTCATGGTGCGCCCCCAGAGGAATTGTTGCTGCTTCTGTCGCTTCGCTCTTTTCGATTTTATTAACCGAGCGAGGAGTCAATGGCGGTGAATCAATTAAGGCTTTAGTCTTCCTAACTATTGCGATGACGGTGTTTTTGCAAGGACTGTCTGCGAAATTTGTGGCGAAACTTCTAGGACTCAATCAGCCTGATATTTCGGGATTGGTGGTTGTGGGTAGTAATCCAATTGGAATTTTGGTGGCGAGGCTATTTCAAGCGAATGGTCAGCGTGTGGCGCTTATCGATACTAGTGCCGAGCTTTGCAAGCAAGCTGCCGAATACGATATTCCTGCTTTTGTGAGTAATGGCTTAGATGCGAAATCTTTAGCTGAAGCGGGATTGGACTCGGTAGGGACTTTTGTCGCGCTGACGATTAATACCGATGTGAATATTATAATTGCTCAAATCGCTGCGAAGGAGTTCAATCCGCCTAAGGTATTTGCGGTTTATATCAAAGATGCTGATGGCGATCGCAATGGTGAACCCGAAGTCCAACAAGCTTTTAGCGCTCGTGTTCCGATTAAAACTTGGAATCAATATATTTTGCAAAGGGAAGTGAGAGTTGGGGAATTTCTACTTATTGAAGAAGAACTTGAAGAGCAATTAAATCGTTTTAATACGATGTTTAATGCAGGAATATTACTGCCATTGCTATTTGAGCGCAAAGGTCAATTACAAATCGTATCCGCCGATATGACATGGGAAAAAGGCGATCGCATTTTATATTTGTTATACACTCCCAAAGCTTTATCTCCTGCTCAAAGAGAGGTTCTGCCTCCTAGTACTTTGGATATAACGCCTGTGGTTCTTTCGGATCTCGATATAGCACAAAAGACCAATGATTCCAATGGCAGTGGTTCGCGGAGCAAAAATGATGATATTGCTACTAGTCCAGATTATTTCTTGAAGATGGCAAAGGATATTTTAAATAGGCGATCGCCTTAAATGTAAAGCAATTGATTAGCAATTTTATTGGTTGTCAAAGCAGTGGGAAGTTCTCGTTATCTCCTTACAATTCATTAGATCGTTGTAGAATCTTCAACAGTTTTGTGTGGTTTTGCCAGATTGTCACTCTGCTAT
The DNA here is from genome assembly GCA_044354985.1 of Pseudanabaena sp. Taxonomy (GTDB): domain Bacteria; phylum Cyanobacteriota; class Cyanobacteriia; order Pseudanabaenales; family Pseudanabaenaceae; genus Pseudanabaena. The sequence continues at coordinate 10,268 of JBIKYZ010000112.1, forward strand.
TTTGATAAACTTTTGCGATGAAAGGAGCTTGATTCCCTTTGATAAATCTCTTGATGCTGTCTAGAGCCTGAATAAAAGTTTGTGCCATTTCTTCACCACTGGCATCGCCGATCGCTAAAATAAAAACTCGTGCCTTAGAACTAGCAATCGCAATTTGTTCGGATGGGGTACGTCCCAGATTTGCGTCTTTTGTCAGGACAATCCATCCTCGACGGCTGACTTCGGGTAGCCATTCTACATCTGGAGAATTGGGGGCAAAATGATCGATATGCGCTTCGGCATTTGCGCCTGCGTTACGTAGGATTTTGACTAAATTTTTGCCTAAGGCTCTATCCACAAAAAAGATAGGCTTATCGGTATTTTTCTTGTTCACGCGATTTGAGGAGGGAGTTCGTAGCGGATCGCTTCTTCGATTTGGAGTCTTGTACAGCCGTAGTCTTCAGCAAGTAAATCTATAGAATCGCCTGCTCGATATCGTTCGGCAACGATGGATGTGGGAATGCCTGTATCAGCGATCGCTAAACGACCAAACGATACGGCGGGATCAAAAACAAGAAGTTTGGGGCTGTCGGATTGATTGGGGCGCAGGTTGGGGAATAGGCGGATGGCAACTTGGCGATCGTATTCGATGCGTTTGAGAAGTTGGTTGAGGGTTTGGCGCATGGTTAACTGTCCATTCTCAGAGGCGTTAATCAGTTTTCCTACGGATTCGACGAAGAGGTTTACGCCATCGGTCTGGAAGTCGATGCTTGCGAGGGGATGTGGGGTGGTAAATTCACGTTCGATGTAGTCAAGGGCAGTGCGAACTTTGTCTAGACGGATATTGTGGTCTTGGCGAATCACTCGTAATACATGGGCTTCTATGAGGTTGATGAATGAGAGTTGTGAAAATTCGGTGCTGGGACGCTGGATGAGAGGTGCAGAAAATTGTTGTCCGTCTTTGGTGTTGTAGGTACGCCCATGTAGCCAAGCTTGTAATGTTCCCGATGGAATTCGCAAGTAACGAGCGGCATCGGCTACTGTATAGGCTGGAAGGTTTTGAAGTTTGGCTGCATTTGTCATTTTTGATTTAGCCGATCGCTAACGTTGTTAGTGGTTGAATAGTTTGCAATTCATCATTTTCTGTTTGTTGAGCGTGATATAGATCCCAACATTGTTGAAGGTTCATCCAGAAGTCTGCTGATGTGGAAAAGAATTTGGCTAGTCGGAGTGCGGTGCTAGGGGTGATGCCTCGGCGACGATTGATGATTTCATTTACTCTTTGATAGGGGACATGAATGGCGTTGGCTAGTTCTTGTTGAGTTAATCCCAAGGGAATGAGAAATTCTTCTAGCAACATTTCCCCTGCGTGGGTTGGTGGGCGATGGGTTGGTATGCGTGTCATCGTTTATGTCCATAATCGTTGAATGGGATAGGCATCAAAGGCGACATCTCGACTAATCACTGTGAGCGATCTGGTAATTGCTTGAGCGATCAACATTCGGTCAAATGGATCGCGGTGATGTAGTGGAAGATCGCGGATTTGGATGGTGTCGCTAAATGTGATGGGAAGCAATAGGATATCTGAAGCTTCAAGTTCTGTTTCGATAGCTTCATATTCTTGTTTTAGTGACAGTTTACCGAGATTTAACTTGATGGCAATTTCCCAGAGACTAACGATGCTGAGATACACGATATCGGCTTCTTCGATGACATCTTTGAGATTGCTGGATAGTTGATCGCTATTTTCTGATAGCCAAATAAATGTATGGGTGTCTAGCAGATATTGGCTCATTCCATATATTCCTTAAAGTCTTCTAGTGGCTCGTCAAAGTCATCGGGCAAAGGTAATACAAATGTACCTTTTAAGATTCCGACTCGACGTTTTCTAGTTGGTGGTGCATCTTGGGTAATTTCTTGCGCGTGATTGACGATGAGATACTTGGCATAGTGCAGAATTTCTCGTTTGAGTGGTTCTGGCATTTGGGCTATGGTTTGCAAGATTTCTGTATCTAGGGTTTGTGTAGTAGTTGTCATTGTCTAAGCTCCTGCATATAGCTATATTTTACTTTTTAGGTTTGGCTTCAAGTTCTACTTTAAAGGTTTAAAAGGAGACTCCAACGAATGAATTGTTGGTAAATTGAATGCAGAGATTTCCAACTTTTTTGTCACCGATAGCAGTAGCTTTTGACTTCAAATCGAAAGTTGGGGATTTGAATCCTCCTTTTTAATAAATTATTTACTCTTATTAATAAAATATTGAGTTGTATAGGTTTTAACAAAAGCATCAGATGTCAAATTGTAAGTTATAAGCCTTTCTCTAATGTCTCTTTCATTAATCCTATTTTCTGAGCATATAGATTTAAAGAAATCATGTATATTCTTACGCAGAAAATCAAGTTTGTCCAAATCAATGATTCGTGTATTTTGATTAGGCGAAGCATCAAAATCAAAGTACTTGGATGGATGAATTAAAATGGGTGTAAACTTGGATGTATGATCGTATGTCCTTAAGAACCACTCACCTGATCCATTTAGCTGATTACAGTAATCTTTACTAATTCTTTCAGTTGTAGCTCCGTTTTTACACTCGATAACAAAATATTTTTGGTTGCCAACAGACCATAAAACATCAGGACCACCATTTTTTGCCTCTTGCTCTAGTCTTTGACTTAAAAATCCAATGTAGCAAGCAAGTTTTTTCATTGATTCTTCAAATTCATTAGCAGTTTCTGGCTTAAAGATTAGAGATGCTAACAAACTATTTATTGATACAAGAATTTTATTGGGATTGGAAGTGAATTTCTGTTGTAAGTAATTTACGCAAGATCTTGCCTGTTCCAAAGAAGGTGATTCAAGTTTGTGATAGGCAATTCCTTCAATAGGCTTGATTAGATTAGGATTATCCTTTACTGCTGATATAAGAGTCTTCTGTGCTTCTACAGGGTCATAGAAATTTATATATTCAGCCAAGCACTGCTTTAGATAACCTTTTAGTGATTTATCATTGGATTCAACTTCATTAACAGCCTCTAGGAGCTCTTGAGTTGCCTCAGTAAAATTTTTTATATATGCATGGTCAAAGGCTTTTCTTTGTCTAATTATCAAAGAGTTTGCTTGGCACGAGTCTCCATAAGATAAAGAGGCTAATTTACCTTTGCTAGTAGACACCCAATTAGAATTTCTGTCTAAGCAATACATCATAACTTCTTTGATTTCATTCAAACCCTTATCTCGAAGTTGTTCTGATATATCATCTGAGAGTTCCAACTGAGCTTTTGTTGCAGGGGAAAATAATTGCATTCCATTATCAACATATATTTGACTGATCAATGCTTGCCCCATCAAAAAAACAACGCAATAGTCTTCACTAGAACGAACTCCTCTTCCCATTCCTTGTTCAATCTTCTGAATAAGCTGATATTGTTTAAGAGAACTTTCGGCAAGAAAAACAGAATTAATCTTGTCAATCTCTCGACTAATATTAGGAACTCCATCAATAACTAGTAACCGACAAGAAGCTTTGGGCAAATCAACACCATCGTAGCGATTAATGAGTATTACTAAACCAACTTTTTGATTTCCTCTTAGCCTAGACACACCATCATTTAAGTTCTCTCTATCGAGAATCAAATCAGCTTTATCTTTCCAGAATTTGGCTCTTTCTTTAGATGGGACAATTACAACAACATTAACTCTTTGTGATATTTCCTTACATAAATCCTTGATTTCCTCATCTTTTATATCTGGATTAATTACCTGAGGCATGAGAATCATCCTATCTCCGATGTCACCTGCTGAATCAGGGACAATAGCTTGAGTAATTGAAGTGCTATCGGTAATACCAAAGTGACTTGTAAGAATAGTGTCATTCACCAAAGTTGCAGTCATAAATATTCTTCTTTGAGCATTCCTAATACTAGGGATTACATTGATAGGAATGAAATGAGGTGTAATTTCTATTTTTTTAGACGATACTACACATCTTGATAATTTGAGATATTCCTTTACTAGTTGCCACTTAAATTTTAACCAATCATTATTTACAGAAGCATAGGCATCACTTAATATTCTGAATATTTCTGAAACCTTAGATTGCCAATTCCAAAATGGGACTTGCATGTAGGCATAAGTTTGATTCTCAATTTCATAGGCTTTATCTTCAGATTGAGAATGCAAAGACTCTTTAACGCATTTATATATAGCGGTGTATGCAGGATTATTGATATCAATGGTTAATGTGAACTGTTCTTCAACAGTATCTAGACAAGCATGTGCATCATCAATCAAAAGACTACCAATTTTAATCTTAATGCCATCACTGCCAACACCAAAGACAGATTTCCCATTAACCAGTTTTTGTATATTAATGATTAAAATGGCTTTTCCAGATTGAAATCTAGGAGATAGATGATCTTCCGTTATTTCTATCCCAATATCTCTTGCCTCACTGGATACTTGTTGAACTAGATAATTGTCAGGTACTACATATACAGCAGGTCCTTTTCGTTCATTTAGGCAACTCTTTAAAATTACTAAACCAACTATAGTTTTCCCACTGCCCGTATTCATTTTTATGACAATATCTTGATCCTCTCTTCTTTGATGCCATTTCCCCCATACTTGCGATTGAACGTCTCTAGGGTATTCAAATTTATCTTCTTTTTTATTGGGTAAAGATACAAATATTTCTCTTGGAGAAGTTGCTATATCGAATCTGTCTCCACCACCAAGTTTATTAAAATCAAGAACCATAATTCAACTCACTAACTTTGATAAATAAAATCTAACACATTCAATATACACAAAATATTCTTGTTTTTAATTCCCGCCTCTTAGTACAGGACAAAAAGTTGCAAAAGTAGACAGGAAGGGGTTTTATAAAAGATAACCACATCGCAAATAAAACCCCTATGAAAGAGATTAACCTATTTCGCGAAAAGTTGCATGAACATCTGC
>JBIKYZ010000348.1:0-4596 GCA_044354985.1 Pseudanabaena sp.
TTGTTTTGCCATGCACTTAATATCTTGTGCCGTAAATCAAGCGAATATGCTGTCATATTTTGTTTAATTTTAGTGATGCTTTAGATTACTAGACTTGTGGCGCGTTTGATCGGTATTTGCTGTAAGACAAGTTGCCAAGCAAATTGAGCAAATTACCGATAAACAAATACAAAGCAACGTAGCTGCATCCACCGCTATAATATCGGGTATAGCCCTGAATAAAGAAATCATCCAAAGACTTTTAAGGAGCGAAATCATGAAAGAGTCAGTAATTTATCAAGAAATCTTGCTTGAAGGCAAGATTGAGGGTATAGCCGAAGGCGAGGCTAGAGGCGAGGCTAAAGGTGAAGCTAAAGCATCTAACAAAATTGCCCAAAACATGTTGCGTTCCAATATTTCCCTAGAATTAGTCGCCCAATTTACAGGGCTAACCCTCAAGCAAGTCCAAAAGCTCCAAAAACTTTCAGCAAAAAAAGCTCAACCACCAAAGGCAGCTAAAACAAAGCGATCGCCAAAAGCCTAATTATCAAAATGTAAAACCGCCCTAAAAACGCTCTACTAATTTAAACTTCGCATCGCTATGATTAGGCTTTGCTCCCTCGCCACAAGTGCGTGGAGTCGGTAAAATCTTAGTTGGATTCGCAATCCCTTGGGGATCGAAAACATCACGCACCCATCGCATCGTCTCCAAATCTGATTCGCTAAACATCTCAGGCATATAGCACTTCTTATCCGCACCAATGCCATGCTCACCTGAAATGCTACCACCAACACGCACACAGAGCTTGAGGATTTCGCCGCCCAATTCCTCTACAACTTCCAAAGCACCAACCTCAGCATTGTTATATAGAATCAAAGGATGTAGATTACCATCACCAGCATGGAATACATTGGCAACATGATAGCCATATTTCTCACTAAGCTTCTCAATCTCCTGTAACACATAGGTTAGCTTAGTACGTGGAATCACTCCATCCTGCACATAGTAATCAGGACTAAGGCGACCCATTGCTGCAAAAGCTGCCTTCCTGCCTTTCCAGAGTCTGAGACGTTGCTCTGGATCAGTTGCCGTGGTCACATTCCGCGCCCCATTTTTATAACAAATTTCTTCAACTCGCTTGGCACTTTCCGCAACTTCTATCTCTAATCCATCAATTTCAATTAATAGAATTGAAGCCGCATCACGAGGATAGCAATTCGTTGCCACAGTATCTTCGACAGCATTGATGCTCATGTTATCCATGATTTCCATTCCCCCAGGGATGATGCCTGCACTGATCACATCAGAAACAGTCGATCCTGCCGCTTCTACGGTCGTGAAATCAGCTAAGAGTACATGAATGGATTCCGCAGATTTAAGAATCTTCAGTGTAACTTCAGTGGCAATACCAAGAGTCCCCTCAGAACCAACAAAAATTCCTGTAAGGTCATACCCTGGGCTTTCTGGAATTTTGCCGCCAATATCTTTGATGGAGCCATCGGGGAGAACGATCTTTGCACCAAGAACGTGATTGGTAGTAACTCCATATTTCAGGCAATGGACACCGCCTGAGTTTTCCGCAACATTGCCACCAATAGAGCAGATGATCTGACTCGAAGGATCGGGAGCATAGTAGAATCCTGCACCGCTGACAGCTTGGGTCACCCAGTTATTGATTACTCCAGGCTGCACAACTACGCGCTGATTATCAAAATCAACTTCCAAAATCTTTTTCATGCGCGATGTCACAATTAGCACTGAGTCAGGCAATGGCAAAGCGCCGCCCGATAAACCTGTGCCCGAACCACGCGCCACAAAGGCGACCTTATAGCGATCGCATACTTTCACCACAGCCGAAACCTCTTCGGTGGTAAGAGGCAGCACGACGATCGCAGGTTGTTGCTTGTAGCTAGTGAGCCCATCGCATTCATAGGCGATTAATTCTTCGCGGGTACGCACTACAAAGCGATCGCCAACAATGGCGATAAAATCATTTGCGATCGCCTGCCAATCGAAGGGCTTTGTTGCGGCTGAAGCGGTGTTGGGAATAGGGGCGATCGCGGTCATACTGTATCCACAAGGTAATAATTATATTGATTTTATCGCAATTGTCGTTTAGCCATGCGATTGTCTTACAGCTTCAAAGTCCATTACCGATCGCAAAAAATGCTGACCAATAATTGGGATGTGTATATTTTGAAGAGCGAATGAGCGATACTTGCGCCCTTCGCAAGGCTTCGGCAATGGAAACATCACCTTTTTGGAGTTCGCTATAGAAAGTATCCATCAGTGCTTGTGTCCCTGCATCATCGACTTTCCAGAGTGAAGCGATCGCAACTCTTGCACCTGCTGATTGCATCTGATAGCCCAAGCCAAGAATCTCTACACCATTCCCTAACTTATTGCCGATTCCAGTCTGGCAAGCACTGAGAATCACCAAATCAACATTACTCAGCGACCATTCCTTAATTTCACTAATAGTAGCTTTGTCGCCATTGCCAAAGAGAATAAAAGAGTCTTCAGGTGTACCTACCGACAACTCCCCATGTGTCGCTAAATGTAAGATCGAATGGGAATTAGCTCTAGTTTCCGTAGCCGTTTTACTAAAAGCATCTTCCGTAAGCGTGGTTGTATTTGGGAATCGACTAGCGATTTTTTGTACCTCAGTAATGGTAGCGGGTAATCCATCAAATCCTGCTCTCTTTTTATCACCAGTTTGCCCACCAAAAGCCCCAGCCAAGACATGCGGATTGGCTAGAGGCTTTGGGGTAAAGGAAGTCAAGGACTCGGCTGTAATATTATTAACCCGATATTTCTCTGCTAACCATTGTTTCCCATCATAAAGAGCAGCGAGGGGAATATAGCGCAATTGACTATCAGGAGCATATATAATCGTGTCAATTTTGAGTTGTTCTAATTCTATTTCAAAGGGTTTGATCAGCCATCCATAAAACTTTTGAGCTGGCTCTTTGACTTCATCGATATTAGTATCTCTTAGACTAGCTAAAAAATTGGCAAGCTCTTGGTTAAGATTTTCACGGCTGAGTTTAACCGTGCGGCGCAGTGGTGGTGTTTTGGCATTGATCAAGACTAACTCAAGGCGATCGTCGAGAATCATGGGATAAATCATCACAGCATTAGGCATTTGTGCGAGGACATCTTTTTGAAGCTTGCGATAATTGGCGAGATTGATATTTTGCTGTTGCTCGGTACGACGTAGTTCCGTAATTAGTTTTTGAATTTCGGAACTATTGAGAAAAGCATTAAATTGTTTGTTTTGATCGCGTTCCAATTGCACGAGTTGAGTAAGGCGTTGCTGCTCGGTTTCATTGAGCTTGCCTTCACGATCTTTCTTTTGGAGAAGATTAAGCTCATTAGCAAGAATGATGAGATTTTGTTCGGAGCTTTGTAGATCGATTCCTTGGGCAGTTTGAGGATTGCCACGCACATTCTGAAGGTAATCGCTAAGTTCTTGAACCTTAAGTAGGTCGAGAACTTGCTGAGCTTCAAGGATGCGGTCTTGTTTTAAGAGCAAATCAGCAAGATTACGATAGGAACCTGCAATAGTATCTAAATAGGATTTTTGTTCTTCTTTACCGAGTCCGAGGATGTCTTTGCGGATAGATTCCCGCACATTCACTGATTGTTTGTAAAAGAGAATGGCAAGCTCAGGCTGTTTAAGCTTGTTAAATATTGCCCCCAGATTGTTGAGTGCAATTCCTTGTCCATTACGATCGCCAATTTGGCGAAAGATCCCTAAGGATTGTTGGTAAAAGGCAATTGCTTGCTCGTATTGACCTTGTTTGCTAGATACAAGTCCTAGATTATTGAGCGAATTGCCTTCACCATTGAGATCGCCTGTTTGATGAAAGATGGTCAAAGCCTGTTGGAAAAATACGCTGGCTTGCTGATACTGCCTGATACTGTTGTAAACATTGCCTAAGCCAATCAGAGAATATCCTTGACTATCAAGATCGCCTGTTTGTCTTGCTAGGGCTAAGGATTGCTGGAAAAAATCGCTGGCTTGTTGGTACTGTCCCAGCGTGTAAGCTGCAAGTCCTAGATTGTTGAGCGAACTTCCTTCACCATTGCGATCGCCAATTTGCTTTTTGATTGCCAAAGCCTGCTGAAAAAATTCAATTGCTTTTTGAGGCTGTCCTAAACTGTTATAGGCATTCCCCAAATTGCCAAGCGATGTTCCTTCACCTTTGCGATCGCCGATTTGCTTTTTGATGACTAAAGACTGCTGGTAAAGCTCAATAGCTTTCTGGATCTGTCCAAGCATTCTGTAGGATTCACCCAAATTATTGAGAGCCGTTCCTTCTCCATTGAGATCGCTAATTTGCTGCAAGATAGCTAATGACTGCTGATAGAAATCTAGAGCTTTTTGATATTGTCCAAGGCTATAGTAGACATTACCTAAATTGTTAAGGGTACTGCCTTCGTTATTACTGTCTTTGAGAACGCGGTAGATATCTAAAGCAGATTGGTACAGCAGTTTCAAATTCAAAAAATAGCAAATAATACAGAAACAAGTAACTAGATCAATTTAAAGCTTAAAATATAGTGAAAATAATAATCCCAGCCAGTCAATGTCACCAACAATCTTAGCTTTT
>JBIKYZ010000349.1:0-4588 GCA_044354985.1 Pseudanabaena sp.
CTGGCAAATACTACTATCTTAGTACTCCTAAATCATTAGTGCTTCGATTTCTCATGCCCAATATTTGGGCATCTCTTAATGTGCCGTTCATCCATTTTTTGCTTCAATTTTTTCCAAACTCCAAAATGATTGAATAATTACAGAGCTTTATACAAAATTCAAAAGCTAAACACACACTTGAACGTTTACCCAATAAACTTTCTAGGATATTGTTTTAGCCTTTTTGCTTACTAAAAAGCTGTATACAAGGAGTGAGATTGACACAAGATGTTTGATTTGACTCTCATTTATTTATTTTGGGAGAGTGATGATGACTGTAACAAATGAGAGAAATACTCTTAATCAAGATGCCATCAAATACACTTCTAGTTTCGACGGCATGGGACTGCCAAATAGCTATGCGATCGCACCAGCAATTCATGAAGAAACTGATAAAGATCAAGCTGAGACTGAAGGCATATGCACTGTTATAGCTATATTTCCTTCAAGACACGAAGCTAACGATGCAGTATTAGAAATGCAGCAACAAGGTTTGAGTTCAACTCAAATTGTCATCATCTCTAAGCAATATCAAGAACATCAAAACTCAATGCATTGGGAATATATAGCTTCAGATAATGGCTTGCCATCAGTGCTGGCAGGGCTAGGAATTAATGTACGTGACACCTTACAATTTTTAGAAGCTGTTAATGATGGCAAGTTTTTAGTAATAGGACTAGTCAACGATCGCGATGCTAGTCAGGCTCAGTATATTCTCAAGAATATCGGACGTAAAGTGATCGCTGTTTATTAATTTATCATGATAATTTTGAATTTACCTTTGGTAAATTCAAAACCCAAAACTAAGTTTATATCTAAATAGAAAAAAGAATTTGGATGAAACAATGAATAATCTAAATGAAGGATCGATAGTTTTTTCTGAATACATCAATACAATTTCAAACCAGAATACTTGTACAAAATATCAAGGAAAATCTCTAAATTATTTTGCAACTGAATCAATCAAGGTCAAGGAAGTAAATACTACATTTATGATTGACGAGGTGATATCTGATAGCATCTTGAGGCTGTCTAGAATTGAAGTTCCTAGAGGGATTCAGATTTTATTTGAGATGAATCATGATTCTATTGTGTATGCACGTCGAGATATGATCTGCTGCATGGTTAGGAATCTCATTATTAATATCGTAAAATTTGGTTCTGATGAGGAGAAGATAAAAATTTCTTCTGAGATTGTTCAGGATAAAGTTAGGGTATCTATCTCTATCTCTGGCGGAAGTACTAACAAAAATGATTTTTATCAGCTATTTCAAGATTATGAGAATATAGCTAATTTCAACAAAGTTGACGAGATAATCGCAAGGATTGAATTGTTATTGTGTCGCCAATTTGCAGAAGCAAATAATACTGATCTATCAGTTATATATCGAGAAGAAAAACAAGATCTCTTGTTTACATTTTCTCTATCAAAAGGCATTGCGCGTATACATGATAATAAGGTTAAATCGAATATTACAGCTAACACATCAATACATTGGCATAGCAGCTTTTAAGTAGCTATGCACAATTAAATATAAAACCCCAAAACGTTTACCGCCTGAGTAGTGGGCGGTAAACGTTTTGTTTCTGTTTTTTTAATTGTGCCGAGGTACTTAGATGCTTTTACAAGAGAAAGATTCTTTTTCAACCTATTTGAAAGATATGCAAAATTCTGATTTACATAAATCTAATAAAAAGCCATATTGCTACATTAACCAAACTAAACGGATTCAAATTATTCGATTACAGATAGAGTTAGATGAATGTATTGAGAGAGCAGTTTTTCCAGAAGAGGATTTTTGTTTTGAGGCTCCATCTGATGCTTATTTAGAGATTAGTACTTACGCGATCGCCACAGCCGTTTTAAGCGATCGTATTCCTTGCCGACAACTTTAAAGATATAAAACCCAAATAGAGAAAGGCGGCGCTTCGCGCCGCCTTTCTCTATTTGGGTCTAGTTACACTTTCGGGAATTGGTATAAGTTGATAGACTGTAAGCATCCGCATAGCACGCGACTGCTTAAAAGTAAGATGACAATGCAAGATTTTAATTGGAAGAAGCTCCAGAATGGCTCCGATATTCGTGGCGTAGCGATCGCAGGAGTACCTAACGAATTAGTAAACCTAACTCCTGAAGTTGTTAACATCTTAGGCAAAGCCTTCTCTAGCTGGCTATCTCAGAAACTAGATAAACCCACATCAGAGCTATTAATCTCCATCGGGCGCGATAGTCGGCTCTCTGGCCCAGCATTAACGCAAGCCGCGATCGCAGGAATTAATGCATTAGGTAGTCAAGTTTATGACTTTGCGATCGCCTCTACGCCTGCAATGTTTATGAGCACAATTACCGATGGCTTTAATTGTGATGGCGCAATCATGCTTACGGCTAGTCATTTACCATTTAACCGTAATGGTTTAAAGTTTTTTACGGCGCAAGGTGGTCTAGAAAAAAAAGATATTACAGATATCCTCACGCTTGCAGAAAAGAATGAATTTACAAGTTCATCTGCTCAAGGCAAAATCACCGAACATGATTTTATTTCCGTTTATGCGCATCAGTTTGTCACTAAAATCCGTGAATCTGTCAATCATCCTGAATACTATGAGCAGCCTTTAAAAGGATTGAAAATCATCGTTGATGCTGGCAATGGCGCTGGTGGATTCTATGCCGACAAGGTTTTGCAGCCTTTGGGAGCAGATATTACGGGTAGTCAGTTTCTTGAACCTGATGGCAATTTCCCCAATCATGTTCCTAACCCTGAAGACAAGGTTGCTATGGCTTCTATTTGTGAAGCTGTTATCAAACATCAAGCGGATTTTGGGATTATATTTGATACCGATGTCGATCGCAGTGCGGCTGTCGATCAATTTGGTAAGGAGCTTAATCGTAATCGCTTGATAGCCATAATTTCCGCGATCGTTTTACAAGAGCACCCTCAATCAACAATTGTTACAGATTCCATTACTTCCGATGGCTTAACCAAGTTTATAGAGCAAGATTTGCATGGTGTGCATCATCGTTTTAAGCGTGGTTATAAAAATGTAATTAATGAGTCTATCCGCTTAAACCAGTCTGGACAAGAATCTTGGCTAGCGATCGAGACTTCAGGACATGGCGCAATGAAGGAAAATTATTTCCTTGATGATGGTGCGTATTTAGTCAGTAAGCTGTTAATTGAACTAGCCAAGTCGAAACTAGCTGGCAAATCTCTCACTGATTTGATTGCCAATTTGCAAGAGCCAGTTGAGAGTGAAGAGTTTCGGATCAAGATGGGTGTGGAGGATTTTAAATCATTAGGCGATCGCGTAATTACGGATTTACAGACTTTTGCTCTCTCTCAATCAGACTGGAAAGTTGTTCCTAATAATTATGAAGGTATCCGAGTTTCCTGTACTTCCCCAGACGAAAATGGTTGGTTTTTATTGCGACTTTCCCTCCATGACCCTGTAATGCCTCTAAATATTGAGTCAAATGTTCAAGGCGGAGTTGCGAAAATCGCCCAAAGATTAACCGCCTTTTTCCGCCCCATTGATTCTCTTGATATCTCAACACTTTTAGCAAATTAATTTTCCTTTCAAGGGCTACTAAGGAATGAAAATTAATTAACTTGTGCAATTAAAACCAAAATTTGTTGGGGCGGGCTCTGCCCGCCCCAGCAAATTTTGGTTTTAATTAATTTTCATTCCTAATCATATTCACATAAATCATAAATAAGTACGATGTGAATATCTTATCTATCAATACGATCGCCTATTTTAGATAGCTCATCAGATGGCTCGCGCAAAATCACCATTTTTGTACCCGATCGCTTTCCTAGCCAAAAAGCCAAAGCAACGATCGCACCACCACCGATCGCTCCTAAAGCGATCGCAATTACCAACCAACCTTGGCTAATTGTCGAACCACCTTGCTCAGAGCCATGATTATGATCATTAGGATTACCTTTATTCTCTTGAGCATCACCTCGCAAAGACTGAGCATAAATCTGATTTGCTCTTTGTATAACTACTAGATCCCCTTCAAACAAGCCATCTTGGACTTCCACTAAATCACCAGAAGTCCTCCCAAGTTTAACTTCGACAGGCTGATATTTAGTTCCATTCTGCACAAACACTAATTGCTTACCGTTACTTTCTACCACTGAAGCAATGGGAACTGCAATTACAGGTTGTGAAGCGCGATCGCTAATAACCTCCAAATCTGCAAACATTCCCACCTTTAATTTGCCCTGAGCATTATTGATTTCAGCCTTCACAGGCACAACGCGAGTAGTACTATCAATAGTTGCCCCGATCGCCGTAACCTTACCCACATAACTGGTATTATCTCCCACTACTTTTACCTGTACGGCTTGACCAATCCTTATTTGACTTAAATCTTTCTCATAGATATTTGCGGAAGCCATTACTTGGCGATCATTCACAATTGGACTTTGGACAAGATTGAAGCAAAGAAAGAGCGGGATTAAGCGAAAAGGGATAATGAGAGTTTCAACTTTCAACCGAAAACAAATCATTATCCCTAAACCCATTATGCCAATAATTGTCA
>JBIKYZ010000350.1:0-4576 GCA_044354985.1 Pseudanabaena sp.
ATCACTATGGCTATTAATGCTATTACTGATGAGGATGCTCTTAATTGGTTTCATCATTGTGGCATCTGCTTTGAGCCTTTGAGGTAGGTTCTTTTGTGGCGGGTTTGATCGGTATTTGCTGTAAGACATATAAGAAAGATACCAAATATCTCCTTGGGCTTTAAGTGGGATCAAATAATAAAATATAAACACTATTTTGAAATTGCTAAACTTGCCCATTCTAAGTAATGTATAAATTTGTACCTGCATAGCCTACGCTATGATCGTATGGCATCATCTTAAACGTTTAGCTTTTTATGGTGGCAACACTATCTACAAACTTAAACCTAGACTTTTGTCTGATTATTTATGCTCTCAACTTAAGCATAATTCTATTCTTATGGTTCTTGTAAGTTCTAACTTTATCTCCTATTTTGCCCCTTTTTAAAAACAAAGTCTACTGCCTGTCAAGGTATAGTTCATCCCGATCTTATGTGCCCACTATTTCGTGTCTTTTGCTACTTTTTGAACTTGGAATTGCTTGTTAATTACAGTGTTTTTATTAAAAAATCAGCTTCGTAATGAGAATTGCTGGATTGATCAAGGTTTCCTGAAAAATTCTGGAGAGTGAATCTAGATGTCACATGGTTCTAAGAATAGCACTTTTGGAGTTTGGCTCCACAATTCGCCCCACGATTTTTCAACAAAATGTATGGTTTTTGAGACTCTAAATGCCATAACTTTGCACTTGTTTGGATTAAAAAAACTTGAAAAACCTTGTATGGAAAGGTTCTAGACTATTTTTAGGAAGTCCTAATTAGCGTTGCGCGGCGAAGCATCGCAACGCTAATTAGGATGTGATTGGACAATTTCGAGCATATTGCCATCAGGATCGCTTAAAAACAAAATCCTTTGTCCCCAAGGCATCAAAGTTGGCGGTGAAATGATATCTACTAAAATATTTGTCTGCCGATCGCATATTTCCTGATAAACCTGATCGAGATCATCAACAGTCATTGATAGCAAAAATGGATTGCCACTGATAATCTGCTTACCGCGATCGCCAAATAATTTTGGCAACCAACTGCGATCGTAAATCCCAATTTTTAGTTTGCCGCTATATCCTTCTGCGCCATCAGGTTTAGCAGGTTTTTCAAATATAAAGCCCAAAACATCACGATAAAAAATCAGCGATCGCGCTACATCTTTAACAAATAGAGCAATATAATCTATTTCCATAAAATTAAAAGCGCAAATGGTGATTCTTCTCACCTTTTATTGCAAGCTATTGCAAGAATTTTACCAAAGCTTCTGCTTTTGACCATGCTGCACCGCTTTTGAGTATTTCTGAGGCAATGCTCACACCCTCTGCCCAAGTACTCGCCGCCCCGCCAATTCGTAAGGCTAAGCCACTATTTAAAGCGACACAATCAGCTTGAGCTTGGCTACCTTTACCTTGTAAAACTGCACGTAAAATATCCGCATTTTCCTGAACATTGCCACCCTTTAGGCTCTCAATCGGTGCAGAAGTTAATCCTAATTCTTGAGGTGAGATCGCTTCTTCAGTTACGATACCGTCACGCAAAAATGAAATGTCAGTAAGATCGCCTAAACCCGCTTCATCCATACCTTCGCGGCTATGTAAAACCACGGCTTGCTGGCGATCAAGAAACCGTAATGCTTCAGCGACAGTATGCGTTAAGGACTTGTTATAAACCCCTAAAACTTGAGCCGTAGGATGAAGTGGATTGACCAGAGGTCCTATCAAGTTAAATACGGTGCGCACACCTAAACTGCGACGGATTGCTCCAACTGCTTTCATTGCAGGATGCCAACTAGGTGCAAATAGAAAGGTAATTCCCACAGCAGGTAAAGCTTCGTAAATCTTTTCTGTAGATGTACTAAGGTGAATACCGATCGCTTCTAAAACATCTGCGGAGCCAGAGCGACTAGAAACCGCCCGATTGCCATGTTTCGCTACAGGAATTCCTGCCGCCGCCACCACAAAAGCTACAGAAGTAGAAATATTAAAAGTCGAAGCACCATCGCCACCAGTACCACAGGTGTCAATCAAAGGCTTGGAGCGATCGACAATATGACCAAATTGATCTTTAAGCTTTTGCCCTTCACTTTGAGATTGCAGTACATTTGCCATGGCAGCTAATTCAGAAGCTTCGATCCCTTTAAATTGTAGAGCTGTCAAGATTGCTCCCGATAACTCAGGTGCGATCGCTCCTTCTAACCAACCCTGCATCAGTGCTGTAGCCTGCTCACTCATTAGGGTTTGTCTATCCATAAGCTGCTTTAGCAGTTGCGACCAATTCTGTTCCATAGTCTCTTCTATATGATGCGGTGTATTGCTTACAAGGATACAATGCTTTGCGAACAAACCCGAACAAAGAAAAATAAAAGTGTTGCTTCGCAACACTTTTATTTTTCTTTGTTCTTTTAATGAAAATCGCTAATACGCTAAACTGCCTTATTTTTTCTGTCAAATAGAACTAGAAAAGTCTGAACAATCAACTTGAGATCGTACCAAATACTCCAATTTTTACGGTATTCAATATCGTAATTTACGACCTCACCAAAAGTTCTTACGCTGGAGCGCCCATTCACTTGCCATACGCCAGTAATTCCTGGTCTCACATCTAGTCGATTCCATTCTGTATAGCGCTCATCATGATATTCAACTTCTAATTCATAGGAGTTAATCTCATCAAAAGTAGGAGGACGAGTTCCGACTAAACTCATATCTCCAACCAAAACATTCCAAAATTGGGGAAATTCATCAAGACTAGTTTTCCTTAAGAATTTACCCATTTTGGTTACCCGTGGATCATCAGCATTCTTAAAAAATTTGCCACTCATAGTCGTATCATCTCCATCCGCAATAGGCACATTTGAACTTGCCTCAACCTGATTCTCGACTTTTACTTTAAGCTGCTCAGCATTTTTTACCATTGATCTAAATTTCCAAATTCGGAATGGTTTGCTTAATAGACCACAACGAATTTGTCCAAATAGAACATTACCTTTGCTCTCAACCATAATCGCGATCGCGATCGGAATAAATAAAACAGCAGTGAAACTTAAGCCAATTAATGAACCAACTATATCTATTAGCCTTTTAATAGGGTTGCGAACTGACGGATGGACAGGTACGCTGGGATCGATGTCAATAAATGGGAAGAAAAATTTAAGGATTGGATAAAAAATTCTGAGTACAGGAATTTTCTTGAGTAATTGCTGCGTACGAAATAGCAGCAAACCAGACATCGTAATGTTTTTAACTTTAGTCCTTTGGATTGAATTAGAAAATCGGAATGTATTACTAGTTGGCTCAGTAATGAACAAATTACTAATTGAAGATAGTTTAATCAAATCACCAACAGCATCACTCACACTCCACAAAGCCAATTTAGTGTCATTTGCTGTAGCCATCCTAAGACAATTGGTTAAAGCCCCTAAGCCAGCACTATCCATAACCGTAGTGTGACTCATATCGATCACAATTTTTTTATAGGTTTCATCAGTATTGCAAAGAGTTTGAAAATCAACCAAAAATTCTCTGGCAGTAGAAAACACTAATCTTTCGGGACTAAAGATAAATGCAACCTCATCAAAAGTGACAATTGAAGCTTGTTTATAATCTCGATTCTGAGTTATTTCTTGGTTACTTTCATCACTAACAGGAATGTACACTGACTTAGGGTAGCGATTGGCGATCGCTCTACTTCTAACGACAATTAGGTCAAGCACATTTAATTTCATTAAAATCCATGCAGGCAAACCTATATCTAGAAAGCGCGTCTTTGATTCAATAAAAACAACTTTACTGCCACAAACCCATCTAGCAATAAGTAGATAAGGAAGAGAAAAACCAGAGCCAGTACAAACAACTAGCTCTGGTTTCTGGCGAGGCATAACCCTAAAAGCAAGAACTACATTACGGATGAAATTTGCGAAGTTGTTTTTTACAGGAGCATATCCCCAATACCTAAGAACATTCTCAATCTTACTTTCAGTGGTATGAGTCCGTACAGATATCCATGAGCGATCGCTATAATTTTCCCAAAAGCTTTTGAGGCTTTGCATATAACGAAAATAGCCGCCCGCAGCACAAACGAGCATTAATCTCTGCGATGGATATCGATCTTTTAGGTATTCACATAATTGAGTCTCATCAACATTAGGATTTAACGTTGATTGTTGTAACTTAATAAACTTAGCTAAATCTCCAGGAGATCTAGCAATAGCAACTCCTCTATGCTCAAATTCATCGGCTATCTCCATTTGCCGATTATCGATATGTTCTCGAAATCTATGTAATCGAGGGACGAGGACATATGGGGTATCTTTGTCTTCTAAAAGCTGAGCAATATTTTCGTCGCAATGACTAATAATCAAACTGGCTCGATCAACAAAGTTCAAAAAATCTTGCTCAGATAAATTGCGATAAGCTGTAGAACCAGGGAGCATGTCACTTTTTTGGGATAGTCTAGAAAGCCAATAAACCATTGAGATAAGCACAACGATGGGCAAGCACCTGAGGGACATTTTCTTTGTTCCACTGAGCACCAGAGATTTTAGTGCGACG
>JBIKYZ010000351.1:0-4553 GCA_044354985.1 Pseudanabaena sp.
GGTTCTTAAACTCGATTCTAAACTCAATCATTTTGCTCTCAAATCCAAATTGTATATTAAGGCTTTGCAGCAATCTTACTTGGAATGGCAGTCCCTGAAACCTTTTTAGTCTTCTGCGTAACATGAGCTATTAAATGGCATTGTGGACATTGTGGTCGGTGAGATTGAAGTGCCTGTGCTTGACATTGACTGGAAGACTGCTATGCGACGACGAGCGACATCAGCTCATGAGATGCTGCTACGACATCCTTGGGCAGCGATCGCACTGATGTCACGGATGAATGTGGGCCCAGCGATGTTGCGCTATATAGATGCGACGCTTGGCTGTTTGCGCGAGGCGGGATTTTCCTTCGAGATGGCGGATCATGCATGGAATGCGATCGATAGTCACATCTATGGGTTCACGCTTCAGGAACTAAACTTTCCAATCAGAGAGACAGATTATTCTGAGGCGGCGGCGATCGGACTTGCGCTCATCCCTGCTGACAAATATCCCTATATGAACCAACTCACACATTACGTTATGGATGGTCGCTATGATGGTATTCATGACTTCGAGTTCGGGCTCGAATTGATTCTCAATGGTCTTGATATAGCTTTAGAGCGTATTTGAGAAGTCTCTTATTTAGTATAAATTTCTACTTTTACCCCCCTTAATCCCCCTTGCAAAGGGGTGAAACTAAGATCCTCCCCCTTTGCAAGGGGGAGTTAGAGGGGGTGAAAAACTAAGCACAGCTTACTGAAAGATTCGCTTGCTCAACAAAAAGAATGTTCGTGTTTTTCGGTTATGCGGGTTTATTCGCACATTGATTCAAGACTTGATCGGCGTGTTTGGTGCAATGACCACATTGAGTACCTAACATAGTTAACTCAGATAATCTTGCGATCGAACTGGCTCCTTTCCCAACTGCCTGTTGGATATCCTTTTCGGTTATGGCATGACAGATACAAACGTACATTTGCGTTTTGACTCTTTTAAAATCAATTAATTTTATTGAAAGTAATTCTCATTATTGAGCGTGGGAGCAAATTAGTCAAGTATGATATTTTAGGTCGCAAAGATCTGAAAATTTAGAAGTCATCTTAAGTACCTCTGCGTAGTTAAAACCCAGATCGAAAATCTGTATCATTTGCCATATAGACGGTATAGGTTATTTGTGGGTTGTATTTAGATGCGCCTACTTATACCAGTGCTCGAAAGTATATTTATACCTTCGAGAGTTAAATAACAAGCCACAGCAAGGTTTTTAGATTCTCAAAACGGTGTACTTATTTTGAGAATTGTTTTTACTTAGAGCTCTTTGCAATTAAATGCCCTCTAGAAAATTTTTGAAAGCCTTGCAAAGCAAGGCTTTCAAAAATTTTCTAGAGGGGCATTTTTGGGGGAATTTCTGTATATAAAATTTCTCTTAGTACAGGACAAAAAGTTGCAAAAGTAGACAGGAAGGGGTTTTATAAAAGATAACCACATCGCAAATAAAACCCCTATGAAAGAGATTAACCTATTTCGAGAAAAGTTGCATGAACATCTGCAATGGAATGGAGCAAGACTAGCATTTGTGTCGATGTTCTTGATCGCGTTAATGCGAGTAAAGACAGTAAACCTAGTCGAAATAGCGACAGGATTTAGAGGTGAAGCCAAAGTCGAATCACACTATAAGCGATTACAGAGATTTTTCAGGGAGTTTGAAGTGGACTATGAAAGCATCGCTTTAATGGTCGTCAAAGTAATGAAAATACCCGAACCATGGGTAATCAGTATCGACCGCACCGATTGGAGATTCGGTAAGACTGTATTTAATGTGCTGACATTGGGGGTAGTGCATCACGGTATCGCATTCCCGTTGGTCTGGATGATGCTGGACAAAAAAGGTAACTCAAACACCCGTGAACGTTGTGAATTGTGTAATCGTTTTCTGGAAATATTTGGAGATCGTAAAATCGACTTTTTGACCGCAGACCGAGAATTTGTGGGGGAAGAATGGTTTGATTACTTGATTAGTGACCCATGTACCCGTTTTCGTATCCGTATTCGTAAAAACACCTTGCTTGACGATGGGCAGAAACAACTACGGGCTGACGTTTGTTTCCAAGACCTCCAAGTTGGTCAATCAAAAGTATTGTCCAAGCCCAGACTAGTTTGGCAACATTGGCTTTATATTGCGGCGATGCGTCTGGAGGATGGAGATTTACTAATTGTCGCTACCGTTCATGACCCTAATACCGCTATTGCTGACTATGCTAAACGTTGGGCGATTGAGACTTTGTTTGGTTGTTTTAAATCCCGTGGATTTTGTTTGGAGGCGACTCATCTTCAAGACCCTGAACGCCTTTCTAAACTAATTGCTTTATTAACTCTGGCTCTATGTTGGGCTTTTTCTTCTGGGCTTTGGCTTGCTCAGCTCAATCCCCTCAAACCTAAAAAGCACGGTCGCTTACCTAAAAGCTTTTTTCGTCGTGGTTTTGATTTCCTGCGTCACTTCATCTTTGACCTTCATCTCAATTCCGAGGCTTTCTTCAACTCCATTAAATTTTTGTCCTGTACTTAGAAAATTTCTATAGTGGGAATTACTATTGAAAATGCTATAAATAATTTCATATCACTAGATAAGTTGGGATATTCAGCAATGCAAGGAAATTTAGATGTAAAGCGTCAGCTCAACGATGCACTTAAAGCTCAACTGACAGCAATCAACCAATTTTTTCTCCATGCACGGATGTGCAAAAACTGGGGATTGAATCAGCTTAACGATCGCGAATATAAGTATTCGATCAAAGCGATGAAGCAAGCAGATTATCTGATCGAACGAGTACTTTTTTTAGAAGGACTTCCGAATTTGCAACAGTTGGGGAAACTTCTGATTGGTGAGGATGTACCTGAATTATTGCAAAATGATCTAACCATCTGTACAGAGATTCGTGATGGATTGAAAGCTGCTGTGGTGATCTGCGAGACTCAACAGGATTTTGTCAGCCGCGATCTGTTTGCTAAGTTAGTGGAAGAGACCGAGGAACAAATCGATTGGCTGGAGTCACAAATTTGGTTGATTGAGAATGCGGGCTTGCCCAATTTCTTGCAGTCGATGATTTAGCTGTTTGGCGAATTGATGCAACGTGCGATCAATTATAAAAATATATACTTTAGAAATCAATTGAGGAAAATCATGAAAGGCAGTGAGAAAGTTCTACAACAATTATCGAAGTTGTTGCGTGGGGAATTGGCAGCAAGAGATCAGTACTTTACTCATTCACGGATGTATTTGGACTGGGGTTTGAATAAACTGTATGAACGCATCAATCATGAAATGCAGGATGAGACCCAACATGCAGCTTTATTGATTGAGAGAATTCTCTTTCTAGAGGGTACACCCGATCTATCACAACAAGATGCCATCAATATTGGTAAAACTGTGCCTGAGATGTTGCGGAATGATTTGGACTATGAGTATAAGGTGATTGGCGATCTGAAAGAAGCGATCGCTATCTGTGAGACAGAGCAGGACTATCAAAGCCGTAAGATTTTGCTAGGCATTCTCACGGATACTGAAGAGGATCATGCCTACTGGCTAGAGAAACAGCTCAAGTTAATCGAGCAGCTCGGCTTGCAAAATTATTTACAATCACAAGCGTAAGATTTAAAGAAGGGCAACACTAAGTGTTGCCCTTCTTTAGTTTTCAGGCAAGGAGTTTTCGTCTATTACTTGTTCGTGAACAAATCGCCACGTTTTAGAGTTGCTATCTAAACTCAATATTCAACCTCACTGTTTAGGAATTACAAAATCAGGTTATCCGCGTCATCCTTTATATGTTATGTCTAGTGTAGTCAGCAACCTGACTTATGAATTACTGGAAATTTAGTCTGGATAACTTTTAAGATCTAAAATTATGCTTGGACAAGAGCAAAATCATATGACAGATGATTCTAATGATGTATCAATAGAAAAGATACAAGATCCTCTTTCTTGTGTATCATTGCGGATAAGTATGTGTTTCAATGAAGTAAACCTTGGTACAGGTACTGCATTTATTTATCTCTACGAAGAAAAGCCATACTTAATAACCAATTGGCATAATGTTTCTGGGAGAGAGCCAAGTACTTTAAAATCGAAAAATTCTAAATGTGCTATTCCAAATCGAATTTCTGTGGAAGTCCCGTTTATTCATCACGAAACCTCTTCAATTATTTGGAAAAAGCATCAAGTGCCTATTTATCAAGATGACGGAGATTCACCAACGAAATCCATTTGGTATGAGCATCCCCTACATAGTTATAAAGTAGATGTTGTAGCAATTCCAGTGCATGAGGATGAAGTTTTTTCACCACTAAAATCTTATTGGTACGGAATCCAAAGCGCCCAGAAAAGACCAGAGCCGATAGAAAGTTCTATAGAAAATATTATTTGTCCAGCTACTGCTCCCTGCCTTAATCTAACTCACCTTACGCAGATAGAAAATCCAGAGATTTGATTTAGATAAAAGAGTCTGAGAATGTATACTGAAACAAAGTTTGAACGTAATTGCTTCATCGAAACTAAACCAAGAGTAGCACATAG
>JBIKYZ010000113.1:0-15078 GCA_044354985.1 Pseudanabaena sp.
ACAATTATTGGCATAATGGGTTTAGGGATAATGATTTGTTTTCGGTTGAAAGTTGAAACTCTCATTATCCCTTTTCGCTTAATCCCGCTCTTTCTTTGCTTCAATCTTGTCCAAAGTCCAATTATCTTGTAAGTGCTACAAGAATTTGGTTGTTACGACTAATTTGTAGCGAATGAGTATTCAGTTTATCGACAGCTAAAGTTTTCATTAAACTACTATTAGTTAAATCCCATATTTTAATCGAATCGTTAGTATGCTCTCCCTTATATGCTGAAACTAAAATACGGCTATCATGACTGATGGCAATATCAATACAATTGGAGATTTTTTTGAGTTGACTACCATCAGGAAAACTCCATAAATAAAAATCCAGTGAATTAAGCATATTACTAAGATAGCCTACTGCCAAAATACGACCGTTTGAACTGAATGGTTTAATATCCCTAAATAGTGTTTGCTCGGAATTAAACTCAGGATTTTTCAGTGCTTCTTTAAAGATTGTCTGCTTCCCATTAGATAAATTCCAAAAACTAATATTCCCATATCCACTTCCAGAAACCACAAATCGGTTGTCAGGACTAGTTATCATAGAAAATTGTTTAAAGAAAAGCCCCCTCCGTCTTTCGACATCAGTTACTGCATAATTAAGTACATTATCTACAGCAAAAGGCTTAAAAGAGATTGGAATAGATCTAATATAATCTCCAGTAGGTAAACTCCATATATCAATATGGCTTTCTTTTAGAATCTCTTTTTGAGTTTCCTCTTCTTGCTTGTAATCATTGAAAGAAAAAGAACTCTTAAAACAAGAACGTGAAGCCAAAGTTTTACCATCTGGGCTAATTGCTATGTTAATCAATCGAAACCCAACATTTTGGCTTCTAACACAACTAGGTAATTTAACTTTAAGAGTTCTAATGTGATTTCCAGTAGGTAAACCCCATAGATCAATTTCCCCATTCCTTGATGGATTTGTAGCAGAAGATACTAAAATCTTGCTGTTGGGGCTTATTGCTAAATTTCCAGATAATAAATTTCCAGATAAAGCGCCTGTAAAAGGTCTAAAATGATTCTCTGCTCGATAATCTAGATTGTTGTTCTCAAGGATTTTTAAGAAATTCCCATCGGGTAGACTCCACAACCAAATTTCTTTGCTTGTATGACATAGACCACACAAGATACTGCTATCCGGTGTAAAGTATAACTTCCATTGAAAAGGAACGGTTAAATTTTTATCTCTTTCAACTAAAGTTTTGTGCTGAGATTCTTGTATAAGTAAATATGGGATTAGCATAAAGTCTTCTTCTTTAGACTTTGCTGATAAAATAAACAAGTTTTTCACTATTACTTCTTCGTCATGTCTAAACCACTTACAAGAAGATTTGGATAGTTTATCTAGAAGTTTTTTACTCCAAATCGGAGGTGCATTACACAAAAATCGCCATATCTCTCTTCTGTCTGGTTGAACTCCTAAAATATCAACAAAAATTTCCCAATCTTTGTCTGTCATTTTTTCAACATCAAAATCACGTTTTGTGTTGTTAAGAATCTTGATAAACTCAATTCGACCAGCTATTCTTGATTTTTCAGATATTTGAGCTTTTACTTCCTCACTTGATGCGTGATAAGCTTTTGCTAAGAGACTCTGATCAAAGTCGATATCTTCATATTTTTGCCACTCTCCTAATAGGAAATAAAACAGAGCCTTAGTACTTGCATCAATAGGTTCATAATTACCTTGTTTAATAATTGCCTGTAGGCGAGGACTTTGATTCTCAATCCATCGTTTACACAAAAAGTCTTTTGTCTTTCTATTTGTCAATTCGGCGATACAAGTGCTTGCAGCGCTCGCAATTTGAGTATCCTTATCATCAAATGCTGACAATAAATGCTCTAATACTTCTTCTCCTCTTTTTTTGACTCCATCTAATGCTCCAATTTTTAGCGCTGATAATACTAAAATCTTTGGCTCACTAGAAACATAGCGGCGATTTTTGAGGATTGTGGTTAGATCTTTGTGTCTTGACTCTGCCCAAACCTGACAAAAAGCATTGACAGAATCGCGATCGCGTAAATTGCGTAAAGCTTCCAAAGCGATCGTAATCACCTTGCGATCGCCACTCCTAACCACCGCCTCAGCCAAAATCTTCACCGATTGAGGCGACTTATCCTTACTCAGAGCCACAGCCGCCCGTTGACGAATACAACTACCAAAAACAGGGAAATCGCTATAAATGCGTTCAGATAAGACTTGATATGAGTTACTCATGAATTGCTTTAACTCCTGATATCTAATTGTAAAGGCACAAACTGCTGTTCCGCCTGCTTCACCTCCGCAAACGAAGCCGACTGCGCTCGACCCTCCCTCAACCACTCACGCAGAGCCGTAATCCTCTCCCGTTGCGAGATCGAAAGTGGCACTTGACGCTTCAGCGCTTGCGATAGATCGGCAGTCGTGAACTCGCGGTTTTGATTGAAACCAACATACATCCCATCAATGATCGCCTGTTCAATTTCCGCACCCACATAACCCTCCGACTCCCGCGCCAAACGTTCCAAATCAAAATCATGATTCATCCGCCTACGCTTTCGTAAATGTACCGATAAAATCTCCTTCCGCTCATCCTTAGTTGGCAAATCCAAAAAGAAAATCTCATCAAAACGACCGCGCCGCAATAACTCAGGCGGTAAACTGCTGATATCATTGGCAGTCGCCACCACAAAACAAGGCGCAGTCTTTTCCTGCATCCAAGTCAAAATCGCTCCAAATACCCGCTTACTCGCACCACCATCCAGACCACCAGAGGCAAATGCCTTATCAATCTCATCAATCCAGAGAATACAAGGCGCAACCGTTTCTGCCAACTTCAAGGCGCGTCTAGTACGCTCCTCCGACTCACCCACCAGCGAACCGAACAAAGCCCCCACATCCAAACGCAATAGCGGCAAGCGCCACAGCCCACCGATCATCTTCGCTGTCAAGCTCTTACCCGTCCCTGGAATACCGATGAGGGCAATCCCCTTGGGTGAAGGTAATCCATAGTTACGCGCCTCCTCACTAAAAGCACGTTCGCGCAACCGCAACCAACCCTTCAAGACCTCCAAACCGCCCACATCCGCCGCCGTCTCATGGATCGCAAAAAACTCTAGGGCTTGACTCTCCTTAATGATTTGCTTCTTCTCCTCCGTCACCAAACCAATATCTTGATCGTCCAAAACGCCATTACTAACGATCGCCTTGGCAAATACCCGTTGCGCCTGAGATGCAGTCAACCCTAGCGCCGCCTGTACCAACTTTTCCCGTCCCAGTTTGGTTAAATTCACCTTCACCCCTGGAGTTTTCGATAGTCCTGCCAGCACTTGATCTAGCTCATTGGCAACGGGCAGAGGAAACTCTTGCAGCACCGCAATATCCTTTAACTCTTCAGGCAATTTGCTGTGGGGTGTCGTCAGAATGATCGACTTTTTGGTGAACTTCAACTGTTGCGCCGCATTGCGTAACTTGCGCTTAATTTGGGGATTTGTCCAACAATCATGGAAATCCTTGAGAATAAACAGCGTATTCCCATCCGCTTTATCAATTTGTTCCAACGCCGACAAAGGATCTTTCGCCGCCAATAACGTGCCTTTCCAATTGCTGACCGCCTTAAAGCCATCCCCCGCATCCCAACTCAGGCAAGGACGATCATTGCGATCGCACACCGCTTTAATCGTCTGGATTACCCGTTCTTCTTCAGGTGTAATCAACACAATCAAAGTAAACCGAGCGCGAAGATAGAGATCTAGTTCTTGATCGAAACTCATAAAATTACCAACCCACCGATTGCTGTTCTTGCCAAGTCACCTGACCTGATGTCTCATCCGCTTCGGGAGTCATCTCCCGCAATAACACCTGACCACCCAAAACCGCTTCAAGGTCTTTGGTTAAGTCCAAACATTGTGTCCCTTTCGCACCCCTGATTTCCAGACGCACTTGACCATCCTTCTCGATAAATACATCAATCTCTTGTAGTTCCATAATGTTTTGTTGAATTATTGGTTATATTTTGGTTGCAATTGGCGATCGCGAAGGTACATAGTTTTTAGGTTACTGTCCATGCTAAATCCTGCATATACCCCGACTCAACGACCTTTAGATGTGGGTCAATTGGCTTAATGAGAGTTCTGAGTTTAAGTTGTACTTTTGTCGGATCAATAGCACGCGGAAATAGCTTTGAATGCTTTTTGGGTTGCTCAAGGTGCAACACAATTCGTAATTCCTGCCCAGCACAAATATCTCTTGCAAAATTTCTTTCAGAAGGATCTGATGCGTTTATCTTTGCAGGTAGTATAGCCGCAAGGGTACAGAATACCTTGTCAGCTACTTCATCCGCTATGTCTATTGCCTTCATACGCTTATTCTGGCGATAGTCCTTTGCTTCGATTAACCATACAACTCCATTTTCAACAGCAATCAGATCGACTGCCTTAATGCCATTCCACATTTTATAGAATTGATTACGATAAAAAGACCATTCGTCATATTTGCCAACTTGCCATGAATGGGGAAAATGAAAAGTTAAGCTATCGACTTGAAAACTTTGCATATTTAAACTCCACTCATCATGAACCTGTCAGATTGAGCAAGCTCTTCGTCAAGGGTGGTAATATCGCCAATCTCATCGATCGCATTGCCTTGTTTGACAACAACATAATCGCCTTTAAGGTGCAGCCCAAAAAATCGTGCATCAAGTTGATGATCTTGTTTGTCAGGGCTTAAATCAGACATTAAAATTTCTAGCTCTCGTAATAGAAACAGGCTATGCGTAGCTATAAATACTTGGATTCCACTCTTACTGAGATTGACAATGCTTTGAGCCACTTGCTTAATGAGCAATGGATTTAAGTTAGCTTCAGGTTCATCCCAAAACAAAAATCCTTTATTCATGAGTACACCGCTAGCAATAAGTCGTGCCAACATTGCTAACTTACGCTGACCTTCAGCGATCAGAGGCATTTCAAAACGACCATGATCATTTTTTAAATAAAAGCGACCATTTTTATCTAGCTCGATCGCCCCATTGATCGCTTTTTCCAGAGGTGCTAACAATTCTTGGATATGTTTTTCTTCAGAACCACGTTGTAAAGGTGCGCCCAGCAGTAGGCAAGTATCGCGCCAAGTCTCTTCAAGTTCGAGATAATGCCCTTCATACACTGAAACAAAGTTAGGAAAAATAGTCAGTAATTCTCTCGTGGGAAGATAGACAGGCGCAATCTCTAGCCAAGCTTCGGGGGCTTGACCGATGACTACTTCTGTCTTGCTACTTGTCGAAAAACTAAAGTCAAGATTGAATTGTGAATTCTCAAAACATAGCTTGACATCAGATTTCTCGCGCCCTTTCTTGCGTCTCGCTAGTCTTCCCAACTCTTCAGGTCGAAAAACACCAATCAGCTTTTCGGCTAGGCGAGTTTGTAGACGCGCTTTTGTTGGTGTACTGCGTATGGGGTTGCGACTTTCTTCCCAACTAGTTGCAAGGGCAGAATAGATGATTTTGAGAAGATGTGTTTTGCCAGCGCCATTTTCACCAATGATGACATTGAGATATTTGGAGAACTGGAGATCGGCGCTGGGAAACACGGTAAAGTTTTTTAGACTTAGACTATCTAGCATATATTTTTTCTGAATTTATAGATTTTTACGGGTTTTTATAGCTGCTCACACCATGCGCCGCAGTACTAAATGAATTTTTTGTCCCTCTTCGACATTTTCGCTGACCAAAGAAAAACCCTGTTCCTCAAGCTTGGCGCAAGCAGCATGATAGGCATAGCGCTGGCTAAGTTGCTGCACAAAGGTTTGCTGATTGAGATCGCGGATGCCCCACCAATCAGCAATTAATTCATAGCTATTCCCTGTTTTATTAAAACCAATGTCATAGCCAGCGTTAGAAGTCGCAATTTTTAGCTCCGCAGTGGTTTGATTGCCTCGATAGCCATTGACCTTAACCGCGCCCTCTTGATAGGCATAGCCAAGATCCTGTAAGGCTTGTTTGAGATATTCTTTCTCGACAATCTGAGTACGAATGGTAGTGAAATGGGACATAGGTTTTAAGTAAGCTTGATCACAGGATAATCTTTGTGGGTAACTTGCTGTGTTTGTAAATCACGACAGGTCATCAGTAAACGCTTATTGCCATCAATAGAAAACTCTACCCGAAAACAGCGATCGCCTGCTTTGGGTGATTTGCTAGTTTTCAAAAAAGTAGGGCTATCTTCATTCATCCAGAAATAACTGCGGCGCTCTGACTCTTCAGGACTAAGATCGACAATTCTCGCCCCACCTGAAGGATCGAAGACTAGTTCTACCGCATTACTGCCACGTCTATGGGCTTCGGCAACTTCAAATAGAGCCATTCCAAGCCGTTCTTGTCCATCATGGCTTGCCTTAATCGTCAGATTAGCGATCGCCCCTTCAGTGGGGTAAGGAGTGCCACGGGGAACCAGAACTCGATAGTCATACTTTTGCTGTTGACGGTTGAGATAACGGATCGCATAGTCATGTTGGATATGGTCATAAAAATCAACACCCGACACAAAAGCGGCGGCTCCCCTTGCCACCGCATCAAGAGGACGATCCATTAATACGCGATCCTTTCCAAACACTTGCCGAATCGTGCGTTGAATCGAAGGAATCTGACTACTCCCACCTACCAGCAATACCGACTTGATATTCTCCTCCTGATAGCCCCGTTCCCTTGCTTGATTTAGCGATCGCTGAATTGTTTGGTTAAGCTGCGTAAATACATCCTGCTCATCCATTAATTCTTCAAAACGACTACGGCTAATCTCGGCACTAATCACCGCCCCCGTATCAGGATCGAGAACTGTAATCTCAGCGCGATCGCGGCTCGATAGTCGGATTTTTGCCTGTTCACATTCCACTAACAAAGCGCCACTGAGTCGGCGAATCACTTCATCGGTATCTTGATAGCCTGACTGCTTCAAAACTTCTAAAAACAGCAGTTGATCGAGATTTGTACCACCGAGATCGGCTCCTGCCTTACCAAGAACGCGACAACGGCGACCTGATTGGGCTTCATTGGGTTCAATTAATACCACTGCCACATCAAGCGTCCCACCACCAAAATCAAAAATTAGATAAACGTCATTGGGTTGAATGTGAGCGCCATAGCCCAAGGCGGCGGCGGAAGGTTCATCAATTAGCCGAAATCTTCTAATCCCTGCATTCTGGGCAACTTCACTGAGCCAACTTTCGTAATGTTCAAAGGATTCCACAGGAACCGTAAAAGCAATCTCTTCATCACTGAGATTTAGTTCCGTCATTGCAAATAGCAACAATGTGGATAGAAAATCACTCCCTGCTTGATCGTAGGCAATTTGATGCTGATCGATGCGACGTTTAACGGGGCTACGATTAGCGATATAACGTTTAATCCAACGAAAGGTGCGATCGCTTTTTTCGAGATTACGCTGTCGCACTTGATTCCCTAACCAACGTCTCTGATCGGCGGCATAATGAATTAATGAGGGAATTAGAGAAACCTTTTCATTCCCCTGTGTATAAAGCTGTCCATAGTCAGGAATGTGATGGGTAATTCCTGTCTGTTGATCTTCACTCCAAACTGCCAGCACGGTATTTGATGTGCCGAAGTCGATCGCTAAACGTCCTGACATAGTTCCACTCCTGCCGCCCGAAGCACTCTGCCCTGATAGGTCAGCCCCGCCACTCTAATCTTGACTGCTTGCCCGTTATTAATCTCTACCGCACTGCTCAAAGGTTGATGCAGGTTCGGGTCAAAATCCACAACTTCACCAATGTTGCCTACCTGTGTTAGCCCTTGTTCTGTGAATACGCGCAGCATTCTTTTGACAATGGCGATCGCATCTTTTGCCTGTACAGGTTTGTTCTCAATTTCTAGCAAATAGATTTGGGTGAGCAGTTGCGAGATCGGTGCGGCTAGTTCACTAAAGACTTGTTCTTGCTGGGTTTGAAAGGCGATCGCCTGATTATTACTTTCATTTTGGCGTTGGCGCTCTAACTCGCTTCGCAGTTGGGCGATCGTCTGTTCCCGTTCATTGATTGTCAGCCGCAAGCTTTGGGTTTCGCTTTCGAGGTTGAGTAGGCGATCGCTATGATCGTTAGCGATCGGTTGTTTTGAGGGAAATAGGGTTTGCCATAGTTGTTTGAGCCGTTGGAGCATACTTGTTGTTTTGGACAATTGTTCTATAATTGTACAGTTTTACTAAGGCTAGGGTATATTTTCGCAGGAGGGTTAGGTTTATGACGATTTTAGAGAAAGCATTAAGCACTATGCAGCAGTTGTCTACGGATCAGCAGGTACAGGCTTTGCGATTTATTGAGTTTCTTGCTTTTGAAGGAGGCGATCGCCAAGTTTTGAAATCGAATCAAGATACGTCAGTAAATGATGAATCTATTGTTTCTTGCTATGATCTAACCAAGAAATGGATTGGTATTGTTGATGATCTGCCCGATGACCTTTCTGTAAATCCGAAGTACATGGAGGGGTATGGAGCATGATCGGACAGCGCATAATTTTGGATACGGGTGTGTTGGTTGCTTTGCTCAGTAAAAGCGATCGTAGTCATGATTGGGCTGTGAGGCAATGGTCGCAAGTTAAGCCACCTGCATTTACTTGTGATGCGGTAATTTCTGAAACTTGCTTTTTGTTGAAAAGGAGATATTTGATTGAGGCTGTTTTTGAGATGATCGAGGTGGGAGCGATCGCGATCTCTTTCAATCTCCAAGAGGAGTCGAGTAATATACGAGTGTTGATGAGTCGTTATGAGTCTGTGCCGATGTCGTTTGCTGATGCTTGTTTGGTGAGAATGTCTGAGCAAATACCGAATAGTGCAGTGATGACTCTGGATAGTGATTTTAAAATTTATCGGAGGCATCGCAATGAGGAGATTGCTGTAATTTTTCCTTAATCCTTTCCAAATGAAAAGGACGGAGATCGCCCACTTCCAAGATTGAGTCTTTGCTTAGTAAAATGCTTTATGGTTGCACAATTTTATAAAGGCTAGGGCATATTTTCTTAGCAGTGTTAGGTTTATGATGATTTTAGAGAAAGCGTGAAAAGCAAAATGGTATTATCAGATTAGTAAACTCAGGATATTGGTTATGAATATATCAAATGAACTGCGATCGCTTACTTATAGCCTAGATATTCAGATGACTGGGTTGTATTTTTGGTGCGGTAATTTTGTGATTCAGTTTGGTGGTACTGAGGTGGATGATGAGCCTTTTTACTATCCTTTTGTAGTTCCTACGTTTATCGGGTTTGGTTTTGTACTTCCTAGTGGGTTCTCTTGGCATACGCCTTTTGAGCAGTTTAGGCGGATTAAAAAGAATGTAGATAATGTAGCGGAAGGATTTCAGACTCGTGCCGCTAAATGAACATCCTGCTATTATTGGCTTACCGCCTTTCACGGTTAAGTCTTTACCTAAACAAGAGTTTTTCGATCTTCTTGCGAGTGCTGGTTATACGTTGAGTGCAACTATGCCTTCAGGAAAACATAATTGCTTGAAGTATCTCTTCTCTCATAAGCAACATAACAGTGTGATGGCAGTTTATAATCCTGAGAACAATAGAATTGTTACTGCTTATCAGTTAGATTGATTGCTATTCGAGATTAAGTAGGCGATCGCTTTTGTTGTTTTGGGCAGACAATTTTAGAAAAAGCTTGAAAAGCAAAATGGTATTATCAAAGTAGTAAACATAGGATATTAACTATGATAGCGAGTGAACTTAAAGTTTTAATCAAGGAAAGTGTTAGAGAGGTTTTGCGGGAGGAGCGTCTTTTGCTTTGCCAGATCTTGATGCCCTATGTGAGTGATGATGAGCAAGCCGAAATCGATGCTGATTTTGGTTCTCCATCCGATTATGAAGATGATGAGTTGATTGATATGACAGATTGGGTGAAATATGGCGGTCAAATTTCGCAAGCAAGCGATTAAGTTTTTGCAAAGGGCTAATAGTGAGGAAGTTGCTAAGATTCAGGGCTTAATCAGGCAGCTTGTGGTTACTGTTGAGGAACAAGGAATTATTCCATTTAATGATCTCGATATCAAGAAAATGAAGGGAGAATGGGAAGGTTTCTATCGACTTCGGGTTGGTAAAAATAGGATTGTATTCACTGTGCGAATTGATTCGGGTGAGGTTGAAATATATACGATTGGGGCTAGGGGAGATGTCTATAACTAGCAATTTACTTATCCATCAATCTCAATATCAAATTCACTGAATTGAACATCGCTGGATACATTTTCAATATCGATATCAAATTGTTGTCTTAGCCGAATCAGAGACAGTGTAAATTTAAGTACATTAAAACAGCTTTTTTCTAAATTAGGATCTTTCATCATTGCTTCAATTTCATCAACATCTTTAGTGCTAAGTTTACTAATAGAGATGTTTTTAGGTAAATTCCATAAGCATATATTTTTGACATGACCAGATACTAATATTCGACCATTAGGGCTTATAGCCAAGCTCGTAACCCTAGAAAATTCATTACTACTAGTAATTGTTTGAATAAGATTAGTATTTGGCAAACTCCACAAATAGATATTATTAGGATTACTTCCAGATGCTAATATTTTACCATCTGGACTAATTGCTAGATTCCGATTGCTTAATTTACCTCCGAAACTTTTTATGTGTCTACCACTTTGTAGATCCCATAAATTAATGCTACCAAGAGTAGAAGAAATTAGTATCTTATTATCGGGACTTATTGCAAAATCCTGAATGCAATCATGAACGCTCATATAATCATTATGAAAAAAGCATTTAGACTCATCAGTAGAAATATCCCAATATGAATTTGTCATTTCCTCCGTATTAATTGGTAACTTCTGCACATAAATTTGACGATTGCGACTCTCTGTACTAGATCCACCTTTAGTGCTAAAAGCTAACATTTTCCCATTTGGGCTTACTACTAATCCTCCATCTCCACAGGGAGGAAGTCTGAGAGTTTTTATATGATTACCATCTGGTAAACTCCATAATTTTAGAATATAGTCACTTGCAGCAGAAAATAATATTTGCCCGTTGGGACTTATTGCTAGGCGCAATCCGTTTGTGCAATACATATGATCTGTTTTGATAGTTTTTATGTGATTTCCATTTGGTAAACTCCACAACCTAATAGTTTTATCTTCACAACCAGAGACTAACGTTTGACCATCAGGAGTAATTACTAAGCTAAAAATAATACCATCATGCCCCGTGAGAGTTTTGATGCACTTTGCATCTGGTAAACTCCACAGCTTAATAGTATTATCGTAACTACTAGAAACTAATATTCGATTATCAGGGCTGATTACTAAGCTACAAACTGAGTCATTATGACCCGTTAGAGTATTAATCAGTGTAACCAAAGTGAAGTCTTGCTCTTTTATGTTTTGGCATTGGTTGAATAATTCAATTACTATTTTCTTCTCTTCATCTTTGAACCAATTGAAAGAAGCTTTTGACAATTTATCTAAAAGCTGTTTACTACGAAGAGCAGGTGCATTATATAAAAACCTCCATATCACCTTTCTGTCTGGATTACTTGCCAAAATGTCAATGAAAGTTTCCCAGTCCTGATCTTTCATTTTCTCATCATCAAAATTATGATTAAAATTAGTGACAATTTTTATAAATTCAGATCTACCTGCCTTTCGTGATTTGTCAGAAATTCGATTTTGTATATCTTGATTTGCAGATCTATAGGCTTTAGATAATAGACTTTGATCAAAGTCAAGATCTTCATACTTCTGCCATTCATCCATTAAAAAATAGAACAAGGCTTTATCACTTGCTTCTTCAGGTTCATAACAATCTTCTCGAATTATATTTTCTAGCAATTTGCTTGGATTCTCTATCCATCGTTTACATAGGCTATCAATTATTGATTTATCTTTTAAGTGAGTAAGGGAATGATTTGCAGATTTTACAATCTGAGGATCTTTGTCATTCATCGCAGCTAGTAAAGTATCAACAGTCATTGCTTCCTTTAAATCAATTTTTTGAAACTGATTAAATTTCAATGCAACTAAAATCTGAACTCGTATAGGCTGACTTGGTAAATAATTTCCTTGTCGAATAATCTTTTCTAATTGCTGATCACGATTCTGCACCCAACGACTGCAAAGAGAATCAATAGTTTGTTGGTTCCTTAATTGTCTAATACAAATCTCTGCAACTTCTATAATTTTTGAATCTGCATCGTCAAGGTTTTTTATAAGGCAGTCTAAAATCTCTATGCCTGCATTGGCAAATTCCTGAATCTGCTGATTAAACTTCAATGCAGTCAATACTCGAACTTCTATGGGCTGACTCGCAATATACCCACCCTGAAGAATAATCTGCTCTAACCTTTTATTCCGAGAACTAGCCCACCGCTTACACAACTCATCAATAGCCCCCCTATTTGTCAAACTAACCGCACAAACATTCGCCGATCGCACAACCTCCATATCCCTATCATCAAAAGCCTTCAGCACACAATCTAAAACCTCAATCCCCCCATCCCTAATCTCCTGAATCTGATTAAGCTTCAAAGCCGTCAACACCCGCACCGCCACAGGCTGACTCGCAACATAACCACCCTGACGAATAATTCCCTCCAACTGACCACTTCGAGACTCAACCCATCGCCTACACAACTCATCAATAACCACCCTATTTTCAAGCGCAGAAACACAACTAGCCGCCACAGTCGCCACCTGCGTATCGCGATCATTAAGCGCCGCCAATAAAAAATCTAAAACCTCAACCCCACCCAGCTTCACCACATCCAACGCCCCCACCTTCAGCGCCGACAACACCCGCAACCTCGGTTCCGTAGCCACATAGCGCCGACTCCTCAAGATCTCCGTCAAATCCTCATGCCTAGTCTCCACCCACACCCGACAAAACCCATTAATAGCATCCTGCGTCCTCAACCGATTTAGTACCGCCAGAGCCATATCCCTCACCGCCCGATCCTGACTCCGCGT
Source organism: Pseudanabaena sp. (assembly GCA_044354985.1). Taxonomy (GTDB): domain Bacteria; phylum Cyanobacteriota; class Cyanobacteriia; order Pseudanabaenales; family Pseudanabaenaceae; genus Pseudanabaena. The sequence continues at coordinate 13,010 of JBIKYZ010000113.1, forward strand.
CACCACTTCCGCTAAAATCGCCACAGCCTCACCCGATCCCTCATCTTTCGCCAATTGCCAAGCCGTCCAACGCCGCACCAACCAACCAATCACAGGAAAATCACTATAAATACGGCGCGATAAAACTTGATAATCTAGCGAAGTCATAGGTGATACATCAGATAGCTTTTAGGATTATAGACGAAAAAATAGCAAGTCTCCCATCGGGAATTCCCATAATTTTGACTAATCAGCTTACTTATACCGATAAACATAACTTTCAGCACCTAATATGATTTGACCGATGTAAAACTTGTCAAAATTCCTTAGCAGGAGTTTTAATGAAAATTAAATTGAGGAAAAGGATTGAACCAATGAGCTTGAAATACAATCTGTCAGATTTACCAACTGGAAGTGAATCAAGGCAGAGCCATGTAGAATTTATTCGAGTAAATCTAGAATTAATGCTAGCCGTAGCATGGAATGGCTACGAAAGCGAAGGAATAGGAGCGATCGTCATTGACGTGAACCTATCCAAAGCATCACAAATTGGCATAAATCCCTATCAACGTTGGCTGAACTCGGAGAGCTATGGTAGCTATCTGAGTCTCGCCACTGCCAAGAGAATAGCCATAGAATCAGGCTATCCAAACCCCTTTCAAGGAGAGGAAAAAAGGCAAATCAACGAATATAAGCCAGAAAAGCAAGTAGTAGTATGTTTTATCCGTTCCGATGGCGGATTTAGCTCCTATGTAATCGCCCATCCATTTCTAACCGCAAAACAAGCTTACGAAGCCAATAAATCAAGGCTAGAAGCCGAGTTTGCCGTGGATTCACCCACCTAAAACTTGCAACGATTCTAACCACCCAAAAGCCTCCCGATTGAAATCAGGAGGCTACTTTTTTATGGAAATAAATATGTCATCAAATCGAACCAAAAGTATCTTGTGCGGGCTGTTGCTACTAGCGATTGCCATCCAACCAGAGCATCATCACATCGAAGAAAAGCATCCGCAAATCCACAGGCAAACTCGCCGTCAGCGTAGAAGAAGGAAGCCATTAGCGATTAGCTAGAACTGAGACTTAATTACGAATTACGAATTACGAATTATCAATTACGAATTATCAATTACCAAAAATATGAATACAGCAGCAATGATTGCTACACAGCAAGCCTTGATCGACAAAGGAGCCGAGTACTTAGGAGACTTGATTGCATGGTCAATTTGTGCCGAAACTCGACTGAGCGAACAAACACTGAAGCAAGCAGCCCAACAAGTCAACCTAGACTTTGGCTATTTGCCTGAAAGTCCCAACAAACTGAGCGCCTTCAAAAACGCTCACACCAAAACAAAAACCCAGTTGAGCAATCAGAACCTCCTAATCCGTCCAATCTCGAATAACGGCGTATTGGTATATGGATTTGTCATAGAAAATAAGAATGAGAGAGACAAAAAGCTCCGCTATAGCCAACTTGCCTCCTATAGCTTTGACAAAAGCAACGAGTCAACCAATTGGAAACAAGAAGACTGGAGTAGCGAATATGAATCACTGATTACAAGTGCCAAAGCCACCTTTGACAAATGGTATGCATGGAGTCAAGAGATCACCAGCAAAGAAATCCGCGCCATGCTAACCGAATTTGTCAAAAAGTCTGGATTCCCATTTCGAGAAAAAGGCGGCACATACTTTGTCACCCGTCGGTTTAGGACAGAACTGAAAGCATTTCGGGAATTGCTACCCCTAATCCATAGGGAGAACTATATGCGCTGGATGCCGATCGCAGGAATCGGTGACATGGACATCATCGCGAGGCAATCCCTAACGTCTCAGACGCAATATCAGGAACGACATTCTTTCATTACCTGATGACCAAAACCACCGTCGCTGAAGAAGTATTGGGAGCGCCAGACCTTGCGGAATTACAGAAAGGTAAATTCGTGCGCGATACCGAAGCCATGTTGGGATACAATCAGGATAGCTGTAATTTAGTGCCACGAAAGTTGGAAATGCCTGATTCTGCGGGCTTCCTTAAATGGGATTTGCATAGAAAATGGCTACTTCTAAAACTTTTACCAGGTAAAGACTTC
>JBIKYZ010000352.1:0-4527 GCA_044354985.1 Pseudanabaena sp.
CTTAGCGAAATATAAAACTTCACCATCTCTGATTCAATCTCTTCGCAATAGTACATAATTAAGCCTTCTTTTCTTATTTATTCTATCCTCATTTGCACAAGTTATTTAATTCTCATTCCTTACCAATATCCCAACAATGACATAGAAACCAAAAGATTTATGATAATACATAGAAACATTGCTCCAAATAGCTCCCAAAATAGGATGAGCAAAGACCATGATTAATCCTAGGAATACCCAAGTAAAAACTGCTATCAAAAGATTAGATGGAATTGTAATCTTGAGGCAAGTTGCAGAAGTTGAAACTTGAATATCAGAGTTGTCTGGTGGAAAATAATGACGAGTATAACTAGGGAATTGCTTAGATTTGGTAGGAGTAGCTTGCTTTATCGGCTCCGAAGAGGTTTGGGAAGGTTTAGATAGAGCTTGTAAAGCAATTCTTGCCGAAGCATAACGTTTCTTGACAGTTGGCTCTACTAATTTTTGAATCCATTGCAAAAAATGAGAATCGGCACTGGTGCGATCGCTGAAAACAATCTTTGCTTCATCATCCTGTGGTAACTCCGCAGGTGAGATCCCTGTCAGCAAATAAATCAGCGTCGCCCCTAACGCATACAGATCAGAAGCCGCAACCGCTCGACCACCATACTGCTCCATTGGCGCATAGCCATAGGTTCCCACAACTGTAAAGGATTTGCCTTCAGCCGAGGCTTTATCTTGAACTGCGCCAAAATCCACCAGATAAATCTTTCGTGGCTCTCCTTCGTTTCCAGTCAAGATCAAATTGCTCGGTTTAATATCGCGATGGAGAACTTGGGGGCTGAGTTCATGGAGATAGATGAGGATTTCTAAAATTGCGATCGCAATTTTCTTAACTTGCGATTCAGTGAATTTATGTCCCTTGGCAATATGTTCACGCAAAGAATCCCCTTGAATATATTCCTGCACCAGTCCAAACCACAAAGAGCGATCATCAATCGAAAAATAATCGCGATATTTAGGAATACATGGATGATCTAGCGCTTTAAGTACATTTGCTTCCCGCTCAAATAATTTGAGGTCTTCCCTTTGGACATTACCACCAAAAGCCAATAACTTGACCACAACCAATTCATTTTCTATCTGCAAATCCTTTGCTAGCCAAGTTTCACGTCCTGCATTCTGTCCCAGTTGACGTTCTAATTGATAGCGTTGATTAACAATTGCTTGAGGTTCTAGCATAGCTATATCATTGGGATTTAAATATAAAAAGAGTGCTTTAGCACTCTTTTTATATTTAGGATTTATAGCACGAATTTTTCGATCGCTACAGCCGCTCCATCATTCTCAACAGTTGGGGCAACCCAATCTCCAAGAGGTTTCAATCCTTCAGGAGCATTTCCCATCACCACGCCGATACCTGCATATTCGATCATTTCTAGATCATTGAAATTATCCCCGATCGCTAAAACCTGCGATCGGTCAAATCCCAAGATATTCTCAGCTAAATGCTTTACCGCAGTTCCTTTATTTGCGATCGGATTGGTTGCTTCAAAGAATGTTGCTACAGATTTGGTGAGATAAAGTTGTTGTGGCGTATAGCGATCCTTGAGGACTCGGAGCATTTCTGTCACTAGTTCCGCAGTATCACTCAAAGCCAAAATCTTGGTCGGCGGATGGTCTGTACTTTCACTAGTCAGGAATTCTCGCAAATCACCAACTACCTTGACCCCAACTTTAGAACGTTCGGCATAGGCTTGGGTTTGCGCCGTCATCTTGCGAACATAGAGTTCATCATTTACATAGATATGAATCGATAGTTTGTCATTAGTCGCAAATTCTCCTAGATCGTCCAGCAAAGAGAGCGCTTGTTTAAGTTCAACTGGCCAATGGCCAACTAATTCATCAGTTTTGGGATCTTTAATGAATGCGCCTTGATAGGAAATCAATGGCATATCAGAGGCAATCAATTTGTGAAATCGGACAGCCGAGCGATACATTCTACCCGTTGCGATCGCGACTTTGACACCCTTTGCTTGAGCTGCTTTCACCGCTTGCTTAACTGCATCATTGACCTGATTGGCATCACCGCTAATCGTGCCATCGATATCTACCACGATCAGTTTAATGTCTTGCGCCATGAGTTTTCTTTTTGATTTGTATAAAAAAAGTAGGGTCAATTCATGAATTGACCCTACTTTTTTATAATACCTTGCTTGGCTTTATGACTTGTATTGTTTATAGCTGTCGCCATTTTTAGATTAGAGGTGGCGCATCGCGTCGCCTCTAATCTTTTGAAAGAATAGGCAGCGCATTGCGCTGCCTATTCTTTAATTGGTCTGTTCAGGACAGGTTGCACCGCCAGAAATGTTACGGCATTGCTGACGGATTTCTGCTAATAAACTGGGGTTCATTTGCTTGGCTTTACTCAGAGCCATTTCAAAGTGCTTCTTGGCAGTCGGAATATTGTTACCGCCTTGCATCCATAACACCTGTCCCTTCAGATAATGTAGTTCTGGGTTATTTGGAGCGGAGACAAGAGCCTTATTCACTGCATCTAATGCAAGATCGGGCTTACGTGCATCACGATAGGCAAGAGCAATACCACGCCATTTCAGATAATCGGGTGCTGCATGTTTCCTTAGGCTTTCCAATGCAGTTTCAAGATCCGATAGAGGCAATACCGAGGCAATTAGCATATCGATATAGCCCTTAACCAAATTTAGTTCAGGATCGTTAGGGTCAATATCCTTAGCTTTTTGGATATTGTCAAAAACGCTTTGCACTAGTGGTAGAGCTTTAGGAGCACTAGACAAACCTTCAGTTTTAACAATAAATCCCGCCTCAATCAAATCACTTACGGCGATATACATATAGGATCTAAGATTATCGATACCCTTCAAAGCTTGGGCGTTAGATCGAACTCGCTTACCAGCATCCTGCATGACCAAGTAGTCTTCTTTGGCATAGGCAGTAGAAGCACGTAAAGCAAATAGGAGTGGATCACTAGCTTCAGTTCTAACAGCTAAATCCAACTGCTTTACCGCTGCTGTGTAATTTCCTTCTTTGAACATTAATTCAAAGGCTTTCTGAGTTTCATTACCGATCGCCCTAGCATTTGAGGAACGAAAAGGATCGGCAGCGAAGCTAGGGCTCACTGTGGCGACTGTGATTAATGCTGCCATCAAGGAGACAGATACAGATTCAAAAACAAGTTTCAAAGGACGGCTCATAAAATTCCCCGAAAATATCAGGCTATGATGTGGTTAGCAAAGTTTAGATCGTATCTTTAGAGATTCTGACAAATTTAACTCGGACTAAATCTAAATTCTTAATCTAAATTTGGTCTGGTGTTTATAGGTTGTCTGCAACATAGTACGTTAATGCATTGAGAGACGATTGTAATTTACAAAAAGTTTCTTACCTTCACCTAACAGGCTAGATGATGCAGCGACAAATGAGATACGGCACAATGTGCTGTATCTCATTTGTCGCTGTAAGTACCTCAGCATAATTAAAAAATAGAGCAAAAAAGTTGTACCATCCGCTGCGCGGATGGTACAACTTTTTTGCTCCTTTAAGCTTATTTTTCCTGTATTTGGCTAGAACTTCGCATGATTAAAGCCAAGGCAGCTGACTCAGGAAGCAAGGCAGCGATCGCGGTCAGTTTTAATGACCATGTATCTGTTGCGCTGAACAGCCCCTCCAAACCACTCAAGTGAGCTGACCAAATATCAGTCAAATCAATAGCAATGCAAGCACATAAAAGTACTTTGATTGTAGCCTGATTGGAAAAGGCAACCAGAATAGCTAAGACCATATCTCTAATCGACCACACCCTGATGATGTAAGGCATTTGCAGATTAAAATCCAAAGGAGCGCCTAGTTGTTGCATCAGCCAATGGGGATCGACATAACCGATCGCACTCAGTCCAAACCGAATCAAACACATAATTCCGATCAACGTCGCAACATACCAAACTTGATTTCTCATTTTAAGTACCTGTGCAGAATAAATTACCCAAACCCGTAAAGTTGCGCCCCGCAGGGGCGCAACTTTACGGGTTTGGGCTTTTAATTAATTATGCTCGTCTACTTTCAACTATTCAACCCGATTAGGAAAAGATATTTCTAACACCACACATCCAATATCGGTCTTAAATGGTCCATGAATTTCGTGAGGTGGTCTACTGGCATAATGACCACTTTCTAGCCACATATCAAAAGCGCGATCGTAAAGACGACCACTGACGATGAATACTTCTTCAGGATAGGGATGACTTTTGCCACCAAAAGCAGTTGTATCTGCATTAGGATGAAATCGAGTTAAGCGTGTATATTCTCCTGTGTTTTGATCGATGCTCAAGGTCAGTTCTTCAGCCATTCCTTCTAGCCCAAGAATTGGCTTCCATTGATGACTATTGTTTAACTCATGTTACGCAGAAGCCTAAAAAGGTTTCAGAGACTGCCATTCCAAGTGAGATTGCTGCAAAGCCTTGATATATAATTTGGATTTGAGAGCGAAGTGATTGAGCTTAGAATTAAGTT
>JBIKYZ010000114.1:0-14995 GCA_044354985.1 Pseudanabaena sp.
CAAGGGTAGAAAGGTTATGGATGGTTTCAAAGAAAATCTACCTATTGTTTTTGATGAATATCTTCCTAAATGGAACTATAGAGCCATTCCTCAAAATGCATAAGTTATTTATTTTTCATTCCTAAGTACTGCTGAGGAAGAACCAAAGTAATAGATAACTAACGGTCTTTTTGTGGGTAAGGAGATCTAAATCAGACGATTATCACCCGCATTGTTATTTTCGGAATTTATGTTGCATTTGTGGAGACATGCTATATAGTAAGTACAGGAATAGGGTGTGGGGTTAGTTGAATAAGAATTATGTAAAGATAGTACTTTTAATCTCTTATGAAGTTTTATATATATTTCATTTGAAGGTTAGGATTATCTTTTTGTTTTTTAATTCTTTGTAAACACTAGATAATTTCTTGATTTACTAATTTACGGTAATTTAAGAGACTTGCTCATGGAAACACAGGGGGATAACTAAAAGTAAGCCTATTGTATAGGTTGCTTTCCGATTTTTATTTTGCATAAATTCTTTCTAGAATTTTGTTGTCTAAAACATATATACACATTCCAAGGGCTTGTTATACAAAACCTTGGAATGCACTTCCTTACAGCCAAATGCCATGTAAAGAGCTAATTTATACTTATTTTTTAAGTCATGTTTCAGCTCCAAATCTACATGTTCAAAACTGCAAAAGATCTAAGCAGATGTGATGTTTATGTCAAATATATCTAACTTTATATTAACTAAATCATGTTTGGTGGAACTATCCACATTTTGCCTAAATATTCACTGGTTAACCAACTGATACTTGTGCTTAGTTCCAACGACAATGCAGCCTGTAATGGAGTCTGTATTGTCGTTGCGAATATATGTAGAGCATTTTTGTCATGGCTTAGTACAGAGAATCCTTTGTTCCCAAAATTGGGCATATTCGCTGTCGTGGTCTCTCAAAATTGGAGGGTTTCTTTAATGCATCAGAGTGTACATCATCATTTACTGAGCTATTTCGCGATAATTGGTACTATCCAAGCGATATGGCTAGCTTTGATAGTGATGGTTAGATTCGTTTAATGGGAAGAGAATCTGAAGATTGTTAAATTAATAACCTGTGGCTAACATCGGCAACCTGAGTTGCTAGGGCAAAATCTATGGCTGAATTTTCAAAACGCAAAATCGCGATTGTAGGTGGTGGGATCTTTGGAGCTGCGATCGCTTATGTACTTACTCGGGATGGGTTCGATGTCACACTATTTGAAGCGCTTTCGATTGGAGCACATGCATCCAGCAAAAATGCAGGCAATTTAAATCCACTCCATGGAACACCCTCAGCCTTACTCCCATTTGCATTAGAATCATTTCGATTGCATCAAGCGATCGCCATAGGATTAGCAGAGCTAAAAAGTGCCCATTATAATTTGCTTCCTTCACATCGCGTTCTACTAGAATTAGATAACTCTAAAAGGAAATTATTAAAAAAATCTACTGATTTATTTACCAATACTGAGGGCTTTTCTGCTGAAGAATTAGATGTTGAAGCCCTTCATCAAATAGAACCTCGTTTGAGCCAAAATGTTCGTTTTGGTATTCTCACTAAGGGGAGTCTTGCTGTAGATAGCTATCTACTTACGATGTCATTAGCTCAGGGAGCCGAACGTCTTGGAGCTAAATATGTTTATGACTCAGTTTTAGGGGTCACCAAGCAGGGCGATCGCATTACAGGGGTCAAAACTTATCAGGAAAGATTCGCCTGTGATGAGATCATCTTCGCAACTGGCCCATGGTTAGGTGAGACTCAAGCTTGTCTCGATATTGATATTGATATAGAACCAGTAAAAGGGGAGCTTTTGCTCATGCAATTATCTGGTAAACCATTGGAATATGACTTTACTTGGGGATCAAGTTGTCTTTATAAAAGACGCAAAAACCAAGTATGGGTAGGGGGAACCTTTGAACGCTGTAGTTTTGACATGTCTCCTTCGCTCAAAAATAGAGAATCTATGCTTAATCAGGCAGCACAGATTATTCCCGAAATTAGAGAGGCGAGACTTCTGGAACATGTCGTTGGGTTACGTCCCATGACGAGTTCAGGATTACCGCTCGTGGGTCGTGTACATAAATGGCAAAATGCCTATCTTGCCAATGGTGGAGGTAGCAAAGGCATATTACTGAGCGTGGGAATTGCTCAAGTAATTCGGGATTTGCTGATGGAGGGAAAAACAAATTTATCTGTTGAATCTTTTTTGCTAGGACAAGAAGGAAGAATGGCGCTTAGCTCCGATCATCATTACGCTAACAGCTCACTATTTTTAATTTAACTATTTTACAGAGATACAAATGAAACACCTGTGCATTAGTTGCAAAAATGAGATTACTACAGGATTCCAGCCATTTTGTGATTGTGGCGGCATGATCGATGTCAAATATCCTCTAGAAAAAGTACATCTACACGATTCGCCTAATCCTTTTATTCGTTTTGCCGAGCTACTCCCGATTGAAAGTTTCCACGATCGCTTACCTGTTGCTAGGTATACTCCTGTAATTCATGCCACCAGCCTTGGAAAAAAGCTGGGGATGCCTTCGCTTTATTTGAAGAATGAGACGGTATTACCCACCAGATCTACGAAGGATCGAATGGCGGCAGTATCACTTGCCTATCTTTATGAGCGAGGAGTGCGTTCGTTCTGTATATCTTCCACTGGCAATAGCTCGACTGCATACGCCTATGAGATTCAAGCATATCCCGAAATGCATCTTTATTTATTTACTGCCGAAAATTTTGTATCCCGCGTTCAACATGCAGACCATTCGCAAGTAACTCATTTTGGGTTGCGTGATGCTAGTTTCGTTGATGCTTTTGCATATGCTGGGGTTTTCGCTCGCGAAAACAGATTAGTTGCCGAACGAGGATTTTTTAATGTCGGTCGCCGCGAGGGGCTAAAAATGACTTTTCTAGAGGCGAGCGAGCAAATCCCTCAGACTATAGATTGGTATGTACAAGCAGTATCGAGTGGGATGGGAGTGTATGGTAACTATAAAGCTGCTAAAGAACTTTATCAACTTAAACGGATCAAACACCTACCCAAGCTATTATGTGTGCAACAAGATACCTGTGCGCCAATGGTTCGCGCCTTTGCTAATAATAGCGAGACGATTACATCAGAATATGTCGTAAAAAAGCCCAAGGGGATTGCTTCATCAATTTTACGAGGAGATCCTACGAGAGCTTATCCTCATGTCAGACGCATTATGATGGAAAGTAATGGCGCTTTCATTGCTGTGAGTGAAGCTGAAATTCGGGAAGCACGTCAAGTAGTAGAGGAGTATGAAGGTATTTCTCCATGTTTTTCTGCTTCGTCTGCGATCGCAGGAATTATAAAAATGTCTCGCAATGACAATTTCCCTAAAAATGATGTGGTGATGATCAATGTGACTGGAGGCGATCGCGCTACGGCAGAATATCCATCAAATATCAAATGGTTAAATAATACAACTAATGGATGGATGCCAGAGGTTAGATACCAGAGATTACGGAGTCCAGCAAGGTCTATCGGTAATTTTTTTGCTGTGGAACTATTTGAGTTTATGAACGAAAATCAAGATTTCATGTTGGATCATTGGTGATCTTAGTGCTATTCTATTTTTAATTCTTCCTTTAATAAGTGTTAATAACAAAAAGAAGAGATGATAACTAAGGAAGCATTTAAGAATTGTCTAGATCCACCCAGCCCACCTTTTTAAGGCTACCTTTTTAAGGGGGGCTGGGGGGGGCTAAACCCTCAAACGTAGACAGAGAGACTTGTGTGTGGTAGCCTTTGCAAGGGGGAATTAAAGTGGGTAAGTCCGAATGTACAAGGTAGCTTTTTAATGGTGCAGAATTTAAATCTTCCCTATTTTTGAGGGAGATTGAGGGGGATCTCTTAGGACTTTTGACCGCAGAAATTAATTCTTAGATGGATTTCTTGATAGTGAGATGTTCTTCGTAAGTCCTAATACTTAAATAACTGATGTTATATGGAAGGAATTCCTTCGATCCTCAAGGTTGTGGGCTGTCACGCGAGGAGTAGGAGATTCATCATCTGCGTTCCACGTAACATCAGTTAAATAACTTTATTTACCAATTATGTAGGTGTAACGATGGTAGTAGGATTTATTCCAGAATCACAAATATATTCGCAAATTAAGAACAGTAGTCCTCTAGTAGTTAATCCTAATACAACTGTTTTAGAAGCGATCGCACAAATGAGTGAGGCAGATTCTAGCTATGTCTTGGTTATGGCAAGTGATGAAATTGACTCAGGAAGTGACTTGCTCGGTATTCTCACTAGAGGAGATATTATCCGAATGACCCTAAAGGGTTGCACCTTTGACCAGTTGTTTGTGAAAGATGCGATGTGTAGTCCTGTGATTACGATCCAAGAATCAGAACTAACAGATACGAAGTCTGCCTTAGTATTGTTCTATTCTTATCAAATTAGTCGTTTGCCTGTACTAGATGGCGATCGCTTAGTCGGAGTATTGACTCAAAATGATTTAATCGATCTATTGGCGGAGAATGTTTTAGAAAGCAAGTCCTTCAAGTATAAGACGCAAAATTCTTTAAATCTTCCAGACATCCAAATCCAAGATGAGTCATGTCTTTCTTTGCTATTTGACACATATGAAGAATTACAGCTAAATATTGAAGAGTTAAAGACTATTGAAGAAGAATTAAGGCTTTGGAATATTGAACTAGAAAACATAAAGCGTCAATACCAAGATTTGTTTGATTTTGCCCCTGATGGCTATTTAGTTACCGATTGTGTAGGGTTAGTAGTCCTATCAGCCAATCTGGCGATTTGCAATTTTCTATCGATATCGAAAGAGGATTTGTATCTTAAGAACTTGCATTCGTTAGTCGATCCATCAGATATTCCATTACTTTACAGTAATCTACGTCAAGGCTTTGGTGAAAATGCCACACTGACTTGGGAAATGTCCCTTAAACTATCTGATGATAGTTACTGTCCAGTAGAAGTTTCAGTCTCTAAAATTCTCTGCTTACTCGATAACTCTACGACTTTACAATGGTTGTTTCGAGATATTAGCGATCGCCGACGAGCTCAGCAAGCACTTCAGGAACTCAATCAATCCTTGGCAACAAAAATTGAACAACGTACCAATGAACTTTGGCAAGTCAACAAACTACAACGTACCATCCTCGATAGTACTGATTACTCGATTATTACCACCGATCTCGATGGTATTATTCAGATTTTCAACCATGGCGCTGAACAAATGCTGGGTTACAGCATGGGAGAGATTATCGGACAGGCTACACCTACAATCTTTTGTGATGCTCAGGAACTAGCAGAACTGGCGGCAACTCTCTCTGCGGAATTAGGGCAAGACCTGCCTAATGGGTTTGTTGCATTAACAGCCCAAGCGTCTCTAGATGTTGTTTGTGAGAAAGAACTGACAAATATCCGTAAAGATGGATCTCGCTTTCCCGTCTTGCTATCTATTACAGCTCTTAGGAATGAGAAGGAGCAAGTTATTGGTTTTTTAGGCATTAGTAAAGATATTAGCGATCGCAAAGAAGCTGAAGCGACACTCAAACAACAACTTGATGCTATAGAAGCTGCAAGCGATGGCATTGCTATTTTGCGAGACTATAAATACACCTATTTAAACAAAGCCCATGTACGTTTATTTGGGTATGAGCATTCTGAAGAGCTTATTGGCGAAAGTTGGGAAAAGTTGTATTCTCCAGAGGGGATCGTCCGAGCAAATAAGGAGATTTTTCCTGCGCTAGAACGCGATCGCGCTTGGTCGGGCGAGGTAACTGTCCTTCGCAAAGATGGATCTAGTTTTGATGAGGAATTATCTTTAACCCTTACTGATAGTGGCTTACTGATTTGTGTATGTCGCGACATTAGCGATCGCAAAAAAGCTGAAGCTCTACTACAAGCTACAAATCAGGAACTATTAAGAGCGACAAGGCTCAAAGATGAGTTTCTCGCTAATATGAGCCATGAGCTTCGCACCCCTCTCAATGCCATTCTCGGTATTACAGAAAGTTTATCGGAAGGAGTCTTTGGAGCAATTCAAGAAAAACAAAAGAGTATGTTGCAGGTCGTCGAAGACAGTGGCAATCATCTACTGGAGTTAATTAATGACATCCTCGATCTTGCCAAAATCGAAGCTGATGAAATGACTTTAGAATGTCAAGCATCTAATATTAAAGATATTTGCCAATCTAGTATGATGTTTGTCCGACAGATGGCAATCCAAAAGAATTTGCAGTTAGACTTAAGGGGCGATCCATCTGAAATAGAAACATCCCTTGATGAGCGCCGTATTCGTCAAGTATTAATCAATCTACTCAGTAATGCCATCAAATTTACACCATCGGGAGGCAAAATAACTCTAGAGTATTCTCTCGAAAGAAAGCTTCCCTTTAATGAGAATACTAGTCTTCAAGATTGGGTATATTTAAAGGTAACAGATACAGGTATTGGTATTACGGCTGATAACTTACAAAAGCTATTTCAACCTTTTATCCAAATTGATAGTCAGCTCAATCGCCAATATGATGGTACTGGTTTAGGATTAGCCTTAGTCAAAAAGATAGTCGAATTGCATGGTGGATATGTGAGAGCCACCAGTGAAGTAGGTGTAGGGAGTCAATTTGCGATCGCACTTCCCTATTCAAGCGACATATCTGAGCAGCCTCAAAAGCCTGCAAATATCCCACCATCTCCAAGCGAAATAATTGATGGTGAGCGCTACCTCCCTCTAGTTCTGTTAGCTGAAGACAACGAAGACAATTTCTTAACGCTTACTACCTATCTAGTAGCAAAAGGTTTTCAACTAAAAATTGCTAGAAATGGACAACAGGCGATCGATCTCGTACAAATAGAGCCGCCAGACTTAATCCTAATGGATATCCAAATGCCAGAAGTGGATGGTCTTGAAGCAATTAAATATATCCGCAGCCAAGGTTTTACCATGCCGATTATCGCTACTACTGCCTTAGTGATGACAGGCGATCGCGAAAGATGTCTCGCCGCAGGAGCAGATGACTACATAAGTAAACCGATCAAATTAAAGCTACTTTTGACAACAATTCAGCAGCTTTTCTCCAAAAAGAATCAATCAAACAATGAATCATAATTTGACTTTTATATGTTATTATAAATCTTGGGAATAGGATATATTAAGCAAATAAACTAGTAAGAAATACTTAGTTAATTATTTCTTATTGTTAATGATGCCTTTCTATGAAGTAACCTTAATTTCATAGGATATTTTCTTCTTTAAACGCTTTATGAGTTAAATATTCCATCTTTTTAATACTCCTAGTAAATTGCTTTTCACTAGGAAGCAATTTACTGGATTTTTTAGAAGAATACTTCTAGAACTGTAAATAATAATAGATGACAATTTTTCATGTGCATGATTTATCCCTACTTGTTTGAGCTTAAGGGACTATACAAATAAGAAATATTTGTGTGCAAATAAATAGACATAGTTATTAGCGTAATATCATGATCAAAAACAATTGACAGTTATACGCATAATTAATGATTTTGCACATTTCAAGAATGTTTCTTGTTTATGCTCCCCATATACAAGAAACAGGTCGTAGGGCATATTTATCAATCGCTTCATATTAAGGATATTATGCCTTACTTTTCATTGTCTAGCACATCGCAAATCGCAGATTCAATGCGCTGAAATGCAGCTATTTTGAAGTCAGTTCCCGCTCAATCTTGCCCAAACTCTGTAAATGAATTGTCGCCATCGCCGCCAACTCCCTCTGATTCAAACCGAGGAAAAATGTCTCGCCGCAGGATTAGATGACTACATAAGTAAACCGATTAAATTAAAGCTACTTTTTACAACAATTCAACAGCTCTACTCTAAAAAAATCAATCAAAAAATGAATCATAATTTGACTTTTAGAACCCATTTAAGAATTCACTAGATCCCCCCAGCCCCTCTTAAAAAGTCTACCTTGTACACACATCTCTTGTTTGTGTGTGAAATCAAAGAAATTACCCCACCCTAACCCTCCCCTTGCAAAGGGGAGGGTTAGGGTGGGGGCTAGGGGGCGATTAATTGTTGACTTAACTAGATTTTATGACTTGTGTGTACACCGTAGCAGAATTGGAGGGCTAGGGAGGCAAAAACTAGAATTCTTAAATGGTTTCTTAAGTTAAAAGCTTAAAATTTTATAGATCACTAGGATTTAGCTTTTCATACTTCTCGAAGGGTTGATGAATCCAAGGATTGTCCGCCAAGAAATCCACATAATAGTCGGGCTTAGCTACAGAGCAAGCCTTAAACCACAAAACTGCCGATCGCACTTCAGTAATTGCAAATTCTTCGTGTTGTTGTAACCATTCCAAGATCCGCGCAAGAGTCACACCCGAATCAACTAAATCATCCACTAGCAAAATCCTTTTGCCAAGGGTCGCTGTAGTCATCGTGATATTGCTAGCGATCGTCAAGTTGCCCCTTTCCTGAAAATCTTTGCCACCATAGGAAGAAGTCGAGAGAATCGCAAGAGGCTTGTCGTAGATTCGCGAAAGCACATCCCCAATGCGTAAGCCACCCCTAGCAAGACAGAGAATTTGATCGAATTCCCATTGAGATTGATAGATTTGAGCTGCCAATCTCTCGATGTTGGCGTGATATTCTTCCCATGAAACGTAAAGATCTGACATATTAGGTTGGGGGGGTATCCCAGAAGTTAAATAGAGGTAATTAGTCCGCCTACTTAATTTTTGGTTTTTGACTAGTTACTTATAGTATCAATTAGCACATTCAATTGGACTTGTCGAAAAGTAAGCATTAGACTAGAGATAGTTGAAAATCAGATAGGGAGACAAGATCGTGGTAGCTGCTGTTGAGATTCCTTCTATTGTTAATGTAGCAGAGAAGCCGATTGAGCGCCGACTCACTATACAAGTTGCTGAAATTGCGGCTGACACGACCACAATCCGATCGCTTGATTGGGATCGCGATCGCTTTGATATCGAGTTTGGTTTGCAAAATGGTACGACCTATAACTCCTATATCATTCGTGGGGAAAAACTGGCGCTAGTTGATACATCTCACGCAAAGTTTCGTGAACTATATCTCAAAACTTTGCAGGGGCTAATCGATCCTGCCCAGATTGATTATTTAGTAATCAGCCATACAGAGCCAGATCATAGTGGCTTGGTAAAGGAAATCTTGGCATTAGCTCCCAATGTCACAGTGGTGGCGACTAAAGTAGCTTTGCAATTTCTGGGTGAGCTGATCAATCAGCCGTTTAAGCAGCAAGCTGTTAAAAATGGCGATCAAGTTGACTTGGGTAATGGTCATATTTTGCAATTTGTGAATGCACCAAATCTGCACTGGCCCGACACAATGATGACCTTTGATCTTGGCACATCAATTTTATATACCTGCGATATTTTTGGAATGCATTATTGCAGTGATGCTGTTTATGATGAGGATTTAAAAAGAATTACGCCCGATTATCGCTTTTATTACGAATGCTTAATGGCTCCCAATGCACGGTCTGTGATTGCGGCGATGAAACGGATGGATGATTTGCCGCAGGCTGAAATCGTCGCTAATGGACATGGTCCCTTGCTACGCTATAACGCCAAAGAACTGACGGAAAACTATCGCCAATGGAGCCAAGCGCAAACTAAGGGCGAAACTAATGTTGTGGTTTGCTATGTGTCCGACTATGGCTATTGTGATCGCCTATCACAAGCGATCGCCCGTGGGATTGCTAAAACTGGTGTTGCAGTGGAAATGGTAGATCTCAAGGCAATTGACTTGCAGGAATTACGGGAATTAGTTGGACATGCGTCAGGCTTGGTTGTTTGCACATCCCCTGCATCCAATAGTCATGTAGAAACTGCGATCGGCGCAATTTTAGCGGCGGCGAGTGAAAAGCAAGTAATTGGGCTTTATGAACCCCATGGAGATCAAGATTCTTCTATTGATTTGTTAAATAACAGGTTTAAAGATTTAGGCGTTGTCAATGCGTTTCCCGCGATTCGCGTCCGCGAAAATCCTAACGAGGCAACCTACCAAACCTGTGATGAAGCAGGTACTGACTTGGGACAATTGCTCACTCGTAAGCAAAACATCAAGCAGCTCAAGGCAATCGATGCCGATCTTGATAAAGCTCTAGGACGTTTAGCTGGGGGCTTATATATTATCTCCGCCGCTAAAGGTGGTGCTCGCAGTGCGATGTTGGCTTCTTGGGTTGCCCAAGCTAGTTTCAAGCCTCTGGGCTTTACAGTTGCCGTCGCCAAGGATCGGGCGATCGAGTCATTTATGCAAGTTGGCGATCGCTTTGTGTTAAATGTTCTTGAGGATGGAAATTACTCAAAGCTGATGCAGCATTTCTTAAAACGATTTGCCCCTGGAGCTGATCGCTTTGAGGGTGTCAAAACCCAGTTGTCGAAATGTGGCGCACCGATACTTACTGACGCTCTTGCATTTATGGAGTGCGAAGTTATGAGCCGTATGGAATGCAGCGATCACTGGATTATCTATGCGATCGCAGAGGAAGGTCGAGTTTCTAAACCTGAATCTCTCACCGCCGCCCACCACCGCAAAGTTGGTAATCATTACTAAAAAAGCGGGCGCGAAGCGCCCGCTTTTTTAGACTTTACCAAAACGCCGATCGCGGTCTTGATAATCAATCAACGCTCGATGAAATTCGCTGCGATTGAAGTCTGGCCAAAGCGTATGCGTGAAATACATCTCCGTGTATGCCATTTGCCAGAGCAGAAAATTACTCAAGCGCATTTCGCCACTAGTGCGAATCAACAGATCAGGATTATGATTTCCAGCCGTATAGAGATGTTGCTCAAAAAGATTTTCATCAATATTTTCGGGATTAACTTCCCCCGCCAAAGTTGCTTCAGCAATTTGGCGACATACCTTCACAATTTCGCGCCGACTACCATAATTGATCGCCACCGTAAAGTGAATCGCCTGATTATTAGCCGTAGCATTTTGCGATCGCTCAATCTCATTTCGCAAAGATTTTGACAAAGAATCTAGATCGCCTACAAAAGATATGCGTACTCCTTCTTGGCACATTTCATCCAATTCACGACGCAACATCCGCTCAAATAAAACCATCAAGAAATCAACTTCTTGAGCAGGGCGACTCCAATTTTCTGTAGAAAAGGCATAAACCGTCAGAGCCGCAATTCCCCAGTCTTTACAGCAGCGCAATAAATCCTTTAGGGCATCCACACCTTGTCGATGACCTGCAATTCTGGGCATTCCCTTCTGCTTAGCCCAGCGTCCGTTACCGTCCATAATTACGGCTACGTGTTTAGGCAATCTTTGACGATCTAGATCTGGAGGCAAAGTTTGTAATAGCTTAGCAGTCATTTCTTTTGTGACGATTTTCGACTTACCATATTTTTGAGAATTGAGTTTGACCAGAGCCAATTAAAGCGTGGTACTGTTCTTCCTAATGTCGTTGGACGATAATTACCTAGTTTAGTTTCTAATATTTCTCGTAGACGACTACTAGAAATCGGACGATCTAATATGCCATTTTCAGCGATCGCGATCGATCCTGTTTCTTCCGAAACAACGATACAAAAACAATTTCTGACGCGATCGGTAATGCCCATCGCAGCACGATGTCTAGTACCAATTTCCCGCGAGGCGGCTCGTTCAGAAATGGGTAAAATTACACCAGCAGCCAGAATCCGATCTTCTCGAATCAGGATTGCTCCATCATGTAAAAGCGTCGAAGTCTGAAATATTGTATGCAATAGCTCTTTTGATAATAAGGCGTTTAGTCTCACCCCTGGCACTGAAAAATCTCGATCATCGATAGGCTCACCCGTCTCAATAATCATTAATGCACCAGTACGGTTTTGTGATAGTTCTATCACAGCATCATTAATTTCTTCAATTACTGAGTCAGCCTCAACGGTTGCTCGTCGATTTGTTGAAGGTTGAATTAACGAAAGTAAATCTCCGCGTCCCAGTCGTTCTAGAAATCGCCGTAGCTCTGGCTGCAAAATCACTGCCATTGCCACGGCTGCACCAATCAATAGTTTATCTAAAACAAAATTGAGCAATCGCATACCAAGGCGATCGCTCAATACGCTAGCTATTAGTAAAAAGATGATCCCCCGCACCATTAATAACGTGCGGCGATCATTGCTGAGAGACAGCATGAAGTAGATCAATCCCAATACCGCAAGGATATCGATCGCCCTCATAATGAATGCAATTGAGTTGATATTAAACCACTGCATTCATAACCCTCTCATTCACAACTGTAATACAACTTCCGTAATACCAAAACATAAAATGGCGTAGCCGTTTTATGTTTTTAGGGACAAGCGAATAAATAAATTACCATTCCAGATTTTAGAGAATTGGTGAGGCGGCTTCGCAGCCTCACCAATTCTGGTTTTATATTAAATCGCACAGCCTTTAAAACCCTTATACCAATTCACGAAAGTGTAGTCACACTTTCGTGAATCAAAAAACAGACCCAGTAAGGGTCTTAAAATTAAGAAATGGCGTAGCCATCTCTTAATTTGGTAGTACTGGATTTGGTTTTTGATTCACAAAAGTATCGTCACACTTTTGTGGATTGGTATAATCTTTCTGGTAGACAGTCTTGACGTAATAGATCCTCACGAGTTTCTCGTTTAATAATTAAACTAGAGTCTCCAGTCCCTACAACCACAGCCGCAGGTTTGGGCAACCGATTGTAATTTGAGGCCATGCTGTAATTGTATGCGCCCGTTCCAAATACAACGAGAATATCGCCAGCATTAGTCTCAGGTAGTTGAATATCCTTTATTAAAATATCACCTGATTCGCAATGCTTACCTGCGATCGTCACAGTTTGGGACAAGGATGCACTCATGTGATTTGCCACCACAGCCCGATATTTCGACTGATAGGTGATTGGACGAGGATTGTCTGACATTCCGCCGTCTACGGTTATGTAGGTGCGAATATCAGGCACGGTCTTGCTACCACCAATTGTATAAGCAGTTACACAAGTCGATCCCACCAGCGATCGCCCTGGTTCACAGAGTAATTTTGGTAAGGCTACACCTGAGGCAACAAATGCATCGGTTACACCAGCACTGACTGTTTTTACCCAGTCTTCGATGCTAGGTGGATCATCTGATTCCACATAACGAATCCCAAGACCACCGCCAATATTTAGCTCTGAGAACTTCAAACCATATTTTTCAATCGCAAGTTTAAACCATTGCACCATCACACCGCCAATATCCTGATGTGGTTGCAGTTCAAAAATTTGTGAACCAATATGGGCATGGATACCAATACAGTTAAGGCTGGACTTTGCCACAAAAGCAAATACCGCTTCGATTTCATTGGGATCAAAGCCAAACTTACTATCAATATGTCCAGTCTGAATATATTCATGGGTATGACATTCAATCCCAGGAGTCAGACGCAACATGATGCGCGGTGCTGTAGGACTCACTGCAATGGATTGCTCTTTGGCTAGGAGATCCAAAGTTTGTAGCTCATTCCAGTTGTCAACCACGATCGTGCAGCCAAACTCTAGGGCGTAGCTCAGTTCATCGGCAGATTTATTATTGCCATGAAAATAAATCAAGCTCGGCGAAACCCCAGCACGTAAAGCGGTCAAGATTTCACCAGCCGATACGACATCAATCCCTAGCCCTTCAGAGCCAACGATCGCACAAACAGCCAGACAGCTCCAAGCTTTAGAAGCATATAAAACCTGTGACTGTCCTTGATAATGCTTAGAAAAGGCATCCCGATATTGCTGACAAGCGGTTCTGAGGCTGACCTCATCCAAAATATAAAGCGGTGAACCATATTGACTAACTAAGTCCACTACATCACAACCACCAATTTCTAAGTGATCGTGGGAATTAACGATCGCAGTTAAAGGCAAAAGCTGTTGATTTGGGGACAAACTATCTAAGCTTGAAGTAGTATTTTTCAGTGAATTCGACACAACAGTCTCTGATTTTTGACTGGTTAAAACAGTAGTCATGAAGTACCAATGATTTTTTGTAAAACTTTCTAATATCTATTATAAAAAATAGCGGCAATTTTATTTGGCGCTATTTTTATTAGCAGGAAGTGGGTTGGGAAATGCCCAGCCTAACAATTTCTACCTTTAATGATCTATTTTTTCTAGTTTTAGCGATCGCTGCAATTCTTCGATTTCGTCTTTGTGTGCGCGAACCTTAAGTCTTGTCTCAGGCAGAAGTTGCAAACTAACTTTACGCTCACGCGGCGTACCTTGCCAATAAAACACACCAGCGATCGGCGATAAGATCGTCAACCATAACCAAAGATTTTCAAGATCAGGGATTAAAATACCTAAAACTACTCCCAAACAAATTAGACCAACAGCCGCTAGTATTGTCAGAAATATTGCCAAAAAAAGACTTGGTTTAACTTGACCTGAGAGATTGGCAACATCTCTTTCTGGATCAATCTCAACTACTTTGTAAGCTCTTTGTTGAAAATGATCACGAACCTGCTTCAAAAGATGATCATCCGTAAGGTTTCCCACAGCGAACAATGCATCAGTTGTGCGATCGCGGATTGAACCACGCAAAAAAGAAACTAACCCATAAAATAACAGGATTGTTAGGAACAGGGTGGAATATACTGTCGGAATAGTTTCAGGCATTCGATCTGAGATGTTATTGGCTTTAGATATAGTCTAAGTAGCTAGGCACAATTAGATATAAAATCCCAAAATCTGTACCGCCCGTGTAGCGGATGGTACAGATTTTGTTTCTAGATTTTTAATTATACCGAGTTACTTAATAATCATTTATTATAGGTAGCAACTTTAGAAATGCATAAGCATAAAAAATTTGGCTCATCTGGGTAAATAGGTGAAATGGCAAAATAGGAGTAAGTCGTTTTGAATTTTCAGAGATTAAGATGATCAAATTTCCCCTAACCCAATTGCTAGATGAGCAAGCGTGCTATGAATGG
>JBIKYZ010000115.1:0-14989 GCA_044354985.1 Pseudanabaena sp.
CAAAAAGTATTTGTATCTATATGTAGCCATGTTTGAGTGGGCATACAATCTTAGCTGGATTGATTTTGATTTCCTTCGTCGTCTTCTTATGCCTCCTTCCACCTATTTACCTAGATGAGCCACCTTTGCATCATAAGAACATCGTCCGTATGAACCTTCGCCCAGAGACAGCT
Organism: Pseudanabaena sp.; assembly: GCA_044354985.1. GTDB lineage: Bacteria > Cyanobacteriota > Cyanobacteriia > Pseudanabaenales > Pseudanabaenaceae > Pseudanabaena. Next base: position 174 of record JBIKYZ010000115.1, read on the forward strand.
AATGTCCTGATACACCGCTTCAGGGGTGAGTTCATAAATCTGCTGTACTTGAGGGCTGACATAGACCGCTTCATCACGACCATCAGGATGCAAAACATAGCGGAAAATCATTCCTGGCACACTTTCAGTAATCCGTCGGAATTTGGCTTCACTGGCTTGCAAGGCAATTTCTGCGTTTTTGCGATCGCTGATATCTTGGTAAGTCCCCAATACACCGATCACCTCACCTTGGAGATTGCGGAGGGGGATCTTGTTAGTTTCCGTCCAAATAATCTGCCCATCAGCATGGTGTTGAATTTCTTCAATCCCCAGTTTGGCAGTTTGACTCTCGATCACCGCCCGATCATTGGCTCGGTAAAAATCAGCTTCCGTTTCCCCCCAAGGCAGTTCATTGTCTGTCTTGCCAATAATCTGCGAGATCTCCTGAAGTCCTGCATCGTGTAGAAAATTCTGGTTGCAGCCCAAATACACCGAGTTGACATCTTTCCAGAACACCGAAATGGGAAATGTATCCAGTACCGTCTGCAAAAATTGTTCCCGTTCTTGCAGTTCCTGCGTTCGCAACTGCCCCCGATTTTCCAGTTCGTGATTTAGTTGCTGCAATGCTTGTACGGTTCGATCTCGCTCGATCGCAATACCTGCAATATTGGCAGCCTGAGCGATCCAGTCTAGCTCCTGAGCTTGAGGCGCTTTCTGTTCACGAAAATAAATGCCAAATGTACCTAATAAAGTGCGATCGCTGGCAAAAATCGGCATGGACGAACAGGCTTGTAAGCCATAGCAGAGGACAAAGGCTTTGTCATTCTGCCATATGGGATCATTCTCAATATCTGACACCACGACCAACTCGCGCCGAAATGCCGCAGTCCCACAGCTACCTACGCCTTCCGCAATTGGTAAGCCCATTTCAGAGACTATCCTTGCATAATCTGGAGGCAAGCTAGGGGCGATCACATCTCCCAGTTGTCCATCCCGACAGAGTGTAATCGAACAACTACTACCCCGCAGATAGGTTTCCATCGTTTGCAGCAAATCAACCAATACATCTTTCAGTGGTTCTGCCTTGGCTATGCGTTCATGAATTTTTTGTTGGCTAACTAATAACGATGCGGTAGCTTGGTGAATGATGGAATCTCTCATACGTGTAAGGGATTCATGCTGGAGTACACCAATTAGTTGTTCTTGCGCGTCCACGATCGCTAAATGCGTAATTTGTGGTGACTCAAAGTAGGCGATCGCAGCGTTAATATTACGCAAGCCCCTCAAGTCGGATTGTGAAATTATGAGGCTGGCTGATGGCAATCGTTGCTGCCAGAATTGTCTCAGCGTTAATTGAGCGATCGGCTGCTGTTGGGTCACTAGACGCATCACGTCTTGCTGTGTCAAGATACCTAAAACTTTTAGCTCATCGGATACAATCACTACACAGGTTGATGATCCATTGTCTCCATCAATCTCCTGTGTACTCAGGTTACTCATCTGTTCTACTGCTGAAAGCACGGTTGCATCTGCCCCCGCAACTAGAGGGTTTTGCACAATCGCCGCTTCCAAATTGCTTAGCATAGTGAAGTGAACCCTTAAATTCAGACAAAAAAAGATTGCATTTAAACCTATTCTCCACTTATATCACAATTGCCTCATTTTAAAATTTTCTGTTAAGCACTGATGGAGCTTGGTTCTTAATTCGCAAAAGTGTGACAACGCTTCTGTGAATTGGTATAATCCATACTATAAAGCTGCAATAATCAGGGTTAATTTGATTCTGCTTATATGACTTGCAATAAAAAATGGCTTACAGTAATTGGTATTGGGGAAGATGGACTGTCAGGACTAAGCCCAGCCGCCCGATCGCTAATTGATACTGCCGAAATTTTAGTAGGTGGCGATCGCCATTTAGCTATGATTCCTGAAGATCAGCGATCGCGATTAGTATGGACTTCTCCAATCGAAGAAACCATTCAGGAAATCATCAATTATCGCGACAAATCAGTATGTGTCTTAGCTAGTGGCGATCCGCTTTGGTTTGGGATTGGTACTACTTTTTTAAAAAGAATTCCCATAGAAGAAGTTTCGATCATTCCCTCGCCTTCCACTTTTAGCTTGATTTGTGCGAGATTAGGATGGTCATTGAATGAAGTGGAAACTCTCAGTTTATGTGGTCGTCCTGCTTCATTATTGCAAACTTGTATCTATCCAAATGCCAAACTTCTAATTCTTAGTTCTGGGAAAGAGACTCCTAAGATTGTTGCCGAGATGCTATGCGATCGCAATTTTAGGAATAGTAAAATTATCGTATTAGAACATCTCAACGGCATAAAAGAACGTGTTATTTATAGTGTTGCGAATCAATGGCAAACCCTTCCTGAATTTGCCGATCTTAATGCGATCGCAGTGGAATGTATTCCCGAACCTGAAGCAATAATTCTATCGCGAATGGTAGGACTTCCTGATGATGCTTATCACCACGATGGACAATTAACTAAGCGAGAAGTTAGAGCGATCACTTTGTCAACACTAGCTCCTAATGCGGGTGAACTACTTTGGGACGTTGGCGCTGGTTGTGGTTCCATTGCGATCGAGTGGATGCGCAGTCATCCGCGCTGTCAAGCGATCGCGATCGAAAAATCGCGCACACATTTCATTGCGGAAAATGCAATTTCACTTGGCACACCAAACCTCAAAATTATCGAAGGTCATGCACCTGAGTCTCTCAAAGATTTACCAATACCTGATGCAATTTTTATCGGCGGCGGCGCGACGATTCCCGATTTATTTGAGACTTGCTGGACAAGCTTGCGATCGCAAGGGCGCTTAGTTGCCAACGTAGTTACCCTTGAGGGCGAACAAAAATTATTTCAGTGGCAGCAAAAATATGGCGGTACGCTCACCCAAATTTCGATTAGTCGTGCTGAAGCGCTCGGCTCTTTTCTCGGCTGGAAGCCAATGCGACCTGTAACCCAATGGAAAATTATTAAGCCTTGAAGCAAACCTTGGGTTAGTGCTGTCGGTACTAACCCAAAGTTCGCTTCAAGGCTCAAATATGTTGCAACATATTTCAATTAACCCGTTTTAACGGGTTTGAGCTTTTAGCCCGCACTTGAGTGCAGGGCTACTGCACCGCAACTATTTTTTGGTTTTGATTCTGTCCTAAAATAGGCAATAGCTACATTAAAAATACTAAGGACTATCTTGAGTAATTCAGCTAAAGGGCGAATGCTGCTCTCCCACAACTTTGATATTTCAACCAACATAGCACCAGCCCTTAGCCGTGAAGAGTTTGCTGAAGTATTTCGGCTTGGTTTAGGCGATCGCCCATCTTGCCAAACGCGATTGGTTAGCCATCCCCATTGGACTGTCGAAATTTTGTACGATCGCAACCAATTTTCACCCAAGCAAATTGGCGAGTTTTGTGCTCAGGCTCTTGCCGATCAACGCATCAGGCAAGGGCTAGATCGTCAATCTTTACCAGAAATTTTAGTCTTAGGCGGTGTCAAAAATACGCCTCCCACCAGTGACTCGCCAAACGCTTTGCAAACTGGGGATTGGGGTGTAGATGTTGTTGAGACATCAGTGGGGGCTACCTTTTTGCAGAGTATTTCTTGGGAATCGACGATCTCATCGAAACCCGTCGATGAGATCTTTAAGGTAGAACTAAAGGATTTCACTTATGGATAGCGATCGCTTTGCTCAACTAGAGTTGTTATTTCGGAGTGGTTCGATTTACGATCGCAAGTTAGCCCTTGACGAGTTATCACAAGCCCCATCTGACGAAGTTGTGCCATTTTTGCAAGGACTAACTATTAGTACTGATTTTTTATGTCGGCGCTTTGCTGTAATGGGTTTAGGCAATCATCTTACCGAACAGTCATTTCAAGTTTTGATAAGCCTATTAGAGCAAGAGAAGGATGACAACGTGATCTCCGAGATTGCAAATACGCTGTTTGAATTTGGCGATCGCTCTATACCATTTCTCCAAAATTTATTTGAACGTAATCAAAACTGGCTCACCCGTCAAACGATTTTGGCGATTTTGATGGAGAGCGATCGCCCAGATATCTTGCTGAACATCATTAATCTAGCCCTGCTCGATCCGACTCAAACTGTCAAAGAAACCGCAATTTTAGCTTTAGGTAGTCTGCTAAAAAGCTCATATGAATCCGATGCCTTAGATTTACTGACCGAATTAGCTAGTGCCGAGTTTTGGCGCGATCGCTGGCGAACTGCCGCTACCCTCAGCATTTCGACTAATCCTAGAGCTAAGCCACTACTTGCTAAGCTCCAAAAAGACGAAAACCACTATGTAGTCGCAGCAGCTCTAGAAGCTGGCTTACCCAAATAGTTGATTACACAGAGGATAGGGCGGCGCTGTGCGCCGCCCTATCCTCTGTGTAATCGTAGTAAATGCAGGGGCAATTATGGGGGGCTCACGTTCCAAAATTTATAACTAATGTTACTTGTCTTAAGACAAATCAAAACCCAAGAATTGGTTGGCGGCGCTCCGCGCCGCCAACCAATTCTTGGGTTTTATGTCCTAGTAAACTTGGCGACAGCTATGGATGGTGCGTGCTAGTCCAAAAACTTTGCCATACCAAGAATTTTTTCCACATAACGCCAGTTATCTAAATAGTTTTAGAAATTACCGCTCAAACCCCAACAAAGAAAATTTTAAAAAATTTTCTTTGTTGGGGTTTGAGCGTAAAGCCATGTAATCAACAAGGAAGAGTCATTGTATCGCAACGATTTTTCCTTGATTTGAACGAATTTGATTGTGTAAATCTTGTGCAAAACCAATCAAAATTCACAAATCTTGATAATTAAGGTTACGTACTTATACGAAAATCGATTATAGCAAAGCGTATAAATCAATACGCTTGTCACCTTAACCATTTAGAGGCTCAAGTAAGCATTATTTGCTTAGGCTAGCTTCTGAAATGCCCAATTCATAAACACTTTTATTAAATCCTTTCGTTAAATCAGGAGATATTGTGTAATGCCTTTTGGACCAGCTTCACGATTGGGTGTCAGCCTGTTTGATGAAACTCCTCCCATTGAATCGGTACTCGGTCAATCTTCAGCAGAAGCCGAAACGATTATTCTTGCGGTATATCGTCAAGTACTAGGCAATGCCTATGTAATGGAGAGCGAAAGACTCACCGTTCCTGAATCCCAATTCAAGCGCGGTGAATTGAGCGTCCGTGAATTTGTCAGAGCAGTTGCCAAATCTGATCTATACATGACACGCTTCTTCTCAAGCTGCCCTCGCTATCGTGCGATCGAGCTTAACTTCCGCCATCTCCTAGGTCGCCCACCAGTAGACCTCGAAGAAATGCGTGGACACAGCACAACTCTTGACACCAAAGGATTTGCTGCTGATATCGACACCTACATTGATAGCGATGAGTACCAAAATACTTTTGGTGAAAACTTCGTTCCTTATATCCGTGGCTATAAGACCGAAGCTTGTCAAAGCATGGTGCAGTTTACGCATACTTTTGAATTGGTGCGCGGCGCGGCTAGCAGCAGCCTCAAGGGCGATCTGTCAGGAATTACACCCAAGCTTAATTCATTAGTGATCAACCCTACCGCTACTGCTGTCATTTCACCTTCTGGCAATGGCGCAACCTTCCGTAATCCTGCTGATGCACCTTTGACCCGTCGTGGTTCATTTGGTACTCCTAACAGCAAGGTTTACCGTATTGAAGTTACTGGCTACCGTGCTAAGTCTGTCAATAGCATTTCCAAGTTCCGTCGTAGCAACAAAGTTTATTTGGTGGCTTTCGACCAACTTTCTCAAGAATACCAACGCATCCACCAACAAGGCGGCGTAATTGCCAGCATCACTGCTGTGTAATTGTTCTTCATTGAATAGTTAATGTAATGCGTTAACTATTCAACATTTGATTAAAAACTTTTTTTAGAAGGATTAGCGATGCTTTGCCTCACTAATTCTGAATCCTAATATCAACTTATTTAAAAGGAGATTTATGGCAACTTTAACAGCTATCGAATTGTGGCCAAATAGCAGCTTGGAAGATGTCCAAACTGTTATTCGTGCAGTTTATAAACAAGTTTTGGGCAATCCGCATGTTATGGAAAGTGAGCGCTTGACTTCAGCAGAGTCTAAGCTCGCAGATCGCTCGATCACCGTGCGTGAATTTGTACGCGCAGTTGCAAAATCTGATTTTTATCGCGATCGCTACTTCACATCCTGTGCTCCATATCGCTTTGTGGAACTCAACTTTATGCATCTTTTGGGCCGCGCTCCTCAAGATCAGACTGAAGTTTCGGCGCATATCGTTCGAGCCGTAGCCGAAGGCTATGACGCAGAAATCGACTCCTATGTCGATAGCGATGAGTATCAAACTGCCTTTGGTGAAAATGTTGTACCTTACAATCGCGGCACAAGCAGCGCTAGTAATGCCAAGCAAATTGGCTACAATCGCATGTTTGCCCTCGATCGCGGTGCAGCTCAAGTTGATAGCTCTGTCCAAGCCTCACAGCTTGTATATGCTGTCGCCACCAACAGCACCAGTGTCATTAAGCCTTCGACTTCGACCGTCATCGGTTCTGGCACAGAGAAGCGCTTCAAGATTTTGGTATCTGGTTCAAAATTCGATACTCGTCGGCGCGTCAGCTCCACCGAGTACACCGTTTCGGCAAGCAAGATGACTCCCCAGATCCAACGGATTAACCGCACTTCTGGGAAGATCGTTAGCATTACTGAAATTGTTTAATTGCAGGCTGATTGTAAAGAGATGCACCTTCTAGCCCTCTAAGCAATTCTTGCTATGTTGATTGGTACGAAGCTGGCACAGTATTAAAAGAAAGATTGTTAAGTAATCTTTCTTTTAATACTGCTGATTTAAAGAGCTTATCCTCAGAGACATCTTTACGGAGTAATTAATATAACGAGATGTGTAACTATTTGTGAGCTATTGATTTTAGGCTGTATGAACTATTCAGAATCCCAAAAATCGATCAACTCAATACGGAAAATGAAGGTTCCTGAGTTTTAGTTGCAGATCGCGTTAATATGGATCGTTTAGATAAAATATTTTTGATGGGCGATCGCATTTTTATGATCGCTAGGATGAGTTTGACATGAAAAGTTTAGACATTAATACTGCTAGCACAAACTTTGGTGCTTACAACAGTCGCCGCTTCTTGATTGAATTTACAGGTGGCAATTTCACAGAAAGACTTCAAGGCGCTACAACTCATACAGTTATTGTTCCCTACAGTTCCCTTTCTAGAAAGCTACAAACAATCCAGCGACTTGGTGGCAAGATTATTAATGTATCTATTCATCCTCAGATTGAAGTATTAAAGGTCAATCCTGAAGATACTGCTTCTGAGCAAATCAATGAACCCATTCTTGCAGTTCATCATGAGATCTCACCTAAAAAATCACCTAAAGAATCTGTTGAACAGCCTATTGCTGAGACTTTAGAAAATGTAGCTGTTGAGGTTGATGAAATAACGTCAGGAGCCTTTCCTGAACCTAATTCTCAGACCATCTCAGAGATTAATTCTAAAGAGATTTCTGAAGCTAATTCAGAAACTATCTCAGCACCATCACAGGTAGTTACTCCCAAGAAGAAAAAAAATACCTCTGAATCAACGACTAGCTCCAAAAAGACGAAAGCGGCTACTAAAGCCAGTCATGGAGCTAGTAAACAAGATAGTAACGCTCAAGCTCAAGCCCCAATCTTAATAGCTGAAACAATTACAGTATCTGAGCAAGTTTTAAAAACTGAGCCAGAAATTGTTGTTGAGCCAATCAGTGCAATTATTCCAGAGACAAGCCTCAAGACTATATCTGAAGAAGCTTCACCAACGCCTCCTAAAACTGAATCTCAAGAACCAAGCGCACCCTTGGCAAAGGTAAAAGCGCCCAGAAACTCGAGTAAATCAGGACATGGTTTTAATAAACCCAAAAGTGACACCAAATCACCCAGAGCGCCAAAGCAGCCAAAAAGTTAATGGACATTCAAGAATTTGTATGCAATTCAATCGGCAATTGGCGATCGCAACGCAGCGCTCATCATTTAGCCTTCGGACATTTTGAAGCCGTCCAATCTGAGATTGATATTACTTCTCTCTCAATTGATGCGCCAGAAGTGATTGAACTTTGCAAAGCTAATGATGTCGATCCGCAAACAGCTGTATCACCTTTTCGGATGGCTTGGGAAGGGCAATCTGATTGGGAAGATAGCGAAGCAGTTAAAGGTAATTGCGTTTTGATCCCAATTCCTGATAGCGATCGTCCAAATTGCGGCAAACTCCTCCGCGAACGTGGATATGCTGAAGAAATGCCTGCCATTGGTGAATATAGTTTCACCGATGATGGAACATTTGTGTTAATCACGTCCTACGATCGCGCCGCTGCTGAGGAAAAAATCTGGTTTGTTAATCCAAATCTGCGTTGTCGGGTGTCATTGATTAAAACTAATACAGGTACTGGTGTGATCACTGCTTCCTTCTCTTCAGAAATTCGTCAAACACCCAAAAATTAGCATAGATCTTGCAATGTATTGTCGATTTTGAAGTCGGGTATTTATGCAATGTAATTGTATTGTGGGCGCTTTGCGCACCCAACGCAATTACTCAAAAATTACTTTGCAGCAATACCTAAGAATCTATTTACTGCAATTTGCTTTCAAGTCCACCACAAATAGAATATAAAGCGCATTGCAGGGCTTCGCCCTGTGACATTTTTTGTGGCGCGTTTGCTCGAACACTGCTGTAAGAATTGCTTTCGCTCCCCCCAGACCCTCTTTTTGGTAGAAGGGGGAGAATTTAATTGCTTCGCTCTCTACAAAGGGTAATTGATGGGAATCTCCTAGAGCTTTTAACGCCAGAAAGTAGTTCTTAAATAGTTTCTAAAATCAAAAGATTAATAAATATTTATGAATCTGATAGATAAATCTGAAGCAATCTCAAATGATTTGCTTATCCTTGCGCAATGGATGGCAGGCGACTTTAGCAATTATCAGCAAGCATCGGCTAGCCCAAAAGATTACGCCCATATTCATGTCTTTTTTCGTCCCTTACCATTTGAGTTCTTCTCAGGAATAGGTCTTTATTCCGAACAGGTATATGACTATGACCTCTGGACTCCCTATCGGCAAGGTGTGCATCGCCTAGTCGAGCGCGATGATCATATCTATATCGAAAACTTCAGCCTCAAAAATGCCATGTTTTATGCAGGCTCAGGGCGCAATTTAGATATTCTCAAAACTATCTCAACTGATGCAATTGAGCGACGCTATAACTGCTCAATGGTATTTAAACGAGATGGCGATCGCTTTCTCGGCGGAGTTGAGGGGAATAGCTGCTTCATTGAGAAGAATGGCTGTCAAACCTATCTCGATAGCTATGTCGAAGTTACGGAAACAACTTGGTTAAGTCTTGATAAAGGCTTAGATGTTAATACCCACAAGCAAGTTTGGGGTTCCACCACTGGTCCATTAAGATTTAAAAAAAGGGAGAGCTTTGCGAATGAAGTCCCAACTGTCTTACAAACTTCCTGAAATCCAATTAGAGTCAAATGAAGCCAAAATGCTGCCACCAGAAGCGCAAAAGAAAATGCAATGCTGGATTCGCAGCCGGCATTTAATTTGTTCGGGTAATTTCTTTGTATTTGAGAGTGTTGACTATAGTGCTGTTGAGCGTTTTGGAGAGTGTGTTTCCGCTTTGGGTGGAACTGTAATATCTGTCGAGCCTGTCGATAAGATTTGGATGGGCGATCACCGTCAAGTACTACTCTATCGTTCCAAAGCAAGTTTGCATACTCCTCATCACCAACTGAAGCAATATTGGATTAAGTATGGGAATTTTCGGACTAGATTTGATGATCAAGCCTAAAGCAAAAAAAGAATTGCAGCACTTAGCGCCGCAATTCTTTTTTTGCTTTAGCTATTCGTAAGCTTCTATCGGTAAACAAGAACATACAAAATTGCGATCGCCAAACGCATTATCGATGCGTCCCACACTTGTCCAGAACTTATGCTCTTTTAGCCAAGGTGCAGGATAGGCAGCTTGAGTGCGGGTATAGGCATGAGACCAATCATCAGCTAATAGAGTCTCAGCAGTGTGAGGAGCATTTTTTAGCGGATTATCAAGCTTATCCATCGCACCAGAGGCGATCGCATTGACTTCTTGCTTAATGGAGATCATCGCATCACAGAAGCGATCGAGTTCTGCTTTCGATTCGCTCTCCGTTGGCTCGATCATCATTGTTCCTGCTACTGGCCATGACATTGTGGGCGCATGGAATCCATAATCCATTAAGCGCTTTGCCACATCATCCACCTCAATACCTGCAATCGCTTTGCAATCATGTAAATCAATAATGCATTCATGGGCAACTAAGCCATTTTTGCCCGTGTAGAGAATTGGATAATGTGGTGCAAGCCGTTGAGCCATATAGTTAGCATTCAAGATCGCGACTTCAGTAGCAAGTTTTAAACCCTTCGCTCCCATCAGCGCAATATACACCCATGAAATTGTGAGAATACTAGCGCTACCCCAAGGAGCTGCCGAAATTGTAGTTTGCTCAGGCTCTCCATTAAAAGGATGTTTAGGTAGAAAGGGAACTAACTGCGGTGCAACACAAATTGGTCCCATCCCAGGTCCGCCACCACCATGGGGAATGCAGAATGTCTTGTGCAGATTCAGATGGCATACATCTGCGCCGATATCCCCTGGACGGCAAAGTCCAACTTGGGCATTCATATTTGCGCCATCCATATACACCTGTCCACCGTAATAGTGAATGATGTCACAAATATCCTTAATTGATTCCTCAAATACTCCATGCGTCGAAGGGTAGGTGACCATCAGGGAAGCAAGTTCATGCTGATGTTTTTCAGCTTTCGACTTAAGATCGTTTACATCAATATTTCCTTCATTGTCGCAATTTACGGTAACGACTTTCATCCCAGCCATGACTGCACTCGCGGGATTTGTACCATGTGCCGAAGTGGGAATCAGACAAATGTGACGATTAGTTTGACCGCGATGTAGATGATATTCGCGAATGGTTAATAAACCTGCATATTCTCCTTGAGAACCTGCATTTGGTTGTAGCGATACACCAGCAAAACCTGTAATTTCGGCAAGCCAAGCTTCCAATTGTCCAAATAGAACTTGATAGCCTTGGGTTTGTTCTAATGGCACAAAGGGATGAATATTGCCAAATTCAGCCCAAGTGACAGGAATCATTTCCGAAGTTGCGTTGAGCTTCATGGTGCAGGAACCAAGGGGAATCATCGATGTAGTCAGCGATAGATCTTTAGCTTGGAGACGGTAGATATAGCGCAGTAGCTCTGATTCGGAGTGGTAGGAATTAAATACGGGATGGGTAAGATAGGGGGAAGTGCGGGTTAGGGAATTGGGAATTACGAATTGAGAATTACGAATTACGAATTGAGAATCAGGAATTCGTAATTCGTAATTCGTAATTTCTAATTTGTCTACAGAAAATATAGCAATTAGATCAAGTAAATCTTGCTTAGAGACGGTTTCATCGAGACTAATTGCGATCGCATTATCTGCTAAGTACCTTAAATTAATTTGTTTGGTGGCGGCTCTAGCTTTGATTTCATCGCTAGAGATTCCCTTTAACTCAATGCGAATTGTGTCAAAGAAAGCTTGATGTGTAACTGTATGCCCTAAATTCTCTAGGGATTTGGCAAGCGTTGCGGTTAGGAGATTTACTCGCTGAGCAATACGCTTTAGTCCCTCCGCCCCATGATAAACGGCATACATACTCGCCATGATTGCTAGCAAAACTTGAGCCGTACAAATGTTACTAGTTGCTTTATCTCGACGGATATGTTGCTCACGGGTTTGGAGCGCTAAACGCAGAGCAGGACGACCATGTACATCCTTAGAAACACCGATCATGCGTCCTGGCATTTGACGTTTGTAAGCTTCCTTGGTTGCCATGTAAGCGGCATGGGGTCCGCCATAACCAAAGGGAACTCCAAATCTTTGGGCGCTACCGATCGCAATATCTGCACCAAATTCAGCAGGTGATTTAATCAACGTGAGTGCTAATAAATCTGCGGCGACAATCGCTAAACCACCTTGAGCGTGAATTTCAGCAATTACATCGGTATAGTCATAAATTGCACCATCGCTAGCGGGATATTGCAACAGAGCGCCAAAGTAATTTTTGTCAAATTCAAATTCGGCATGTTTAGCAATTACCACTTCAATTCCTAAAGGAATGGCACGAGTTTTGACAACTGAGATCGTCTGTGGATGACAATCACTGGATACAAAGAACTTGTTCCCCTTGTTTTTGGCAAGTCCTGCCGCCATTGTCATCGCTTCCGCCGCAGCAGTTCCTTCATCTAAGAGAGAAGCATTGGCAATCTCTAAGCCTGTCAAATCAATAATCATAGTTTGGAAATTGAGCAAGGATTCCAATCGACCTTGAGCAATCTCGGCTTGATAAGGGGTGTATTGGGTATACCACCCCGGATTTTCTAAAATATTACGCTGAATAATTGGCGGTGTAATGCAGTTGTAATAGCCAGTCCCGATGTATGAGCGCCAAACTTGGTTTTTCGAGGCGATCGCCTTCAATTCCTGCAACAGTTCATGTTCCCCCCGTGCTTCCCCCAATTGTAATGACTGCTTAATTCTGATCGCCGCAGGCACGGTCTTGTCAATCATTTCATCAAGAGAATCGCACCCGATCGCCGTAAGCATTTGCTGAATTTCTGAAGAGCTTGCCCCAATGTGACGACGAACGAAGCTATCAGTTGGTGCAAGTGCATCATCACTGAGGCAATCTGTTAGATAGTCATTATGTTCAGCATTAGTTGAAAAGGCTGGAACCCTCAATTCTTTAGTTTCTGTGGATGTTTCTGTGATCGAAGAATCTTGGGTTGTCACGGTGAGCGAAGGTTCCAACATAGATTTTATAACTTGTGTAGACATACCTATGCTATTACAAATTTATTACAAAGTGTTAAGCATTGCTTTGCCGATATGGCTGACTATGGTTATTGTGCAGCTAAGGAAATGCATTATACCAATTCACAAAAGTGTGACGACACTTCTGTGAATTAAAAGTCAAACCCAGTAAGGGTTTTAAAAACACAAAAATGGCGTAGCCATTTTGGGTTTAGTTATAACACTGCAATTGCGATATATCAGGATTTGAATTCTGGTAAGATTACCTATATGAAAATTTTAGGAATTGACCCAGGCTTAGCAATAGTTGGATTTGGTTTAATTGAGGTTGAAAAACCTGCTTCACCAAAACTATTAGAATTTGGCACAATCGTCACCCCCAAGCACACACCAATTGGCGATCGCCTTAAGACTATTTATGAGGATATGCATACGCTGATTGAACAGTTTCAACCACAAGTGGTGGGAATGGAGAAGCTATTTTTCTATCGGATGGGAAACTTAGTTAATGTGGCCCAGGCTAGGGGCGTAATTGTATTAGTTCTCAACCAACACAATATCGAACCGATTGAGTTTTCACCTCCGCAAATCAAGCAAGCGCTTACGGGGCATGGTAATGCAGATAAAAGCGACGTGCAGGAAGCCGTAAAAAGAGAACTTAGTCTCGATGCGATTCCGCGTCCTGATGATGCTGCGGATGCGATCGCGGCGGCGCTTACTTGTTGGCTAATCGCTTGATCAAGGAAAAAGGAAAAAGGAAAAAGTGCTATGACTGTTAAGCAGCTAGACAAAAAAATCACTAAGCAAAACCCGTAAAGTTGCGCCCGTTGGGACGCAACTTTACGGGTTATATCTTTAATTCTGCCATTGGCGAGGATCAAGGCGATAGTAACTTTGCAAGATTTCATAGAGAACTTCGTGCTTTTGGTTTAACTGTTTTGGCTTCTCAAAGAATGTCTCCGTTGCCACTGCAAAAAACTCCGCAGGGCTAGTTGCACCATAGGTATCGAGAACTGTCTTTTGACCATTTTCGACGCGATCGCATAATTGCAAATATTCCGCCGACATTACTTGTTTCCATACTTCATAATCTAAGACTCTCGGTAAAATTGGCACGCCTTCCGCTTGCCCATCCTCTTGATCAAGCTGATGCGCGAACTCATGTAAAATCACATTATGTCCATCTTTCCAATTGAGAACATCTTGCTGAATTTGTTCCCAAGAAAGAACTAATTGATCTCTTGTCCATGACTCTCCTAATCTAGCGACACGGCGTTCTTCCACCACATAGCTATTCATTATCAACTCATTTACAATATAAGCATGGGGATATACGAGAACGGAGCGCAGATTTGGGAAATAGGTCTTACGATCGCCAAATAACAACAAACAAGCGATCGCCGCGATTGTGACTTTAATCTCTTCCGTAATTTGCAATCCGAGACAGCCAATAAATTGCTTCTCTTTCAGAAACACTTGTATATAGCCGAGCAATTCTTTTTGCTGTTCAGAAGTCAAACTCTTGTAAATAGAAAGATTACTTTCGATAATGCTTAACCATGACTTAGGAAATTGCTTCGCTATAAGGCGATCGCGTTGCCACTTCACAAACAATGGATAGCACAAAATTCCTATGGCGATCGCACTGATCACAATAGAAAAGATAATTGCTACAACATTTGGAGGAATCACTGAGGTGAAATTAGTTGTAAAATAAAGAACTAGTTTTTGTGGCGCGGCGTAGCCGCGCCACAAAAACTAGTGGCTCATCTGGGTAAATAGGTGAAATGGCAAAATAGGAGTAAGTCGTTTTGAATTTTCAGAGATTAAGATGATCAAATTTCCCCTAACCCAATTGCTAGATGAGCAAGCGTGCTATGAATGGC
>JBIKYZ010000353.1:0-4518 GCA_044354985.1 Pseudanabaena sp.
GACAATTATTGGCATAATGGGTTTAGGGATAATGATTTGTTTTCGGTTGAAAGTTGAAACTCTCATTATCCCTTTTCGCTTAATCCCGCTCTTTCTTTGCTTCAATCTTGTCCAAAGTCCAATTGATTTGGAGATGAGCCTAACCTCCCAATCTCGTATAAATACTGCAACTCTAAACGAATCATAGGCGAGATATAGATATCATTTTCACGGATTAAATTCTCAGCCAAAGGAGAAAGCTTATTAACAGTATCTCCGTAAAGCCAAATTACAACATGGGTGTCAAGGTAAATCAAGGTTTATTTCATGCTCCCAAGAGATATTTACAAGATCGTCAGGATCGCCAATATATACTTCTGGGTGAGGTACAAGATTGTCTAGTTTGCTTTTTTTCCGTATTGGTAGTATTTGGAAGCGTTTGCCTTGCCAATCAAGTTCGATGGGGTCGCCTGTGGTTGCGATTTCTTCTAGTAGGTTAATAAAGTTGGTGGTGAGTCTATCTACAGGTATGGTTTTCATATATTCAATTATGAATTATCAATTACGAATATTCCTCAAACTCTGGCAAGGATGCCTCAAAGTCATCTGACATAAATATTTTACCTTTGTCATTGCCAAATAACGATCGCTTGGGGGCAATGGATACTAGTCGAGCTACGGGCTGATCGCCTTGGTTAATAACAATTTCGGGTAGCAGCGATCGCTAATTCGAGTAAGTGAAGTAGTTGAATTTGGGCTTCGGAAATGTCAATTTTTAAGGAGGGTTCGGGGGCTAACATAACTTTGTGAGTTAACAGCTAAAACTCAGGATAGCACTATTATTTATTGGTGATGGGGCGTTATGAGTCTATGCCGATGTCGTTTGAGTAGGGCATAGGACTAGTGGTCTGTCAAGCTAAAAATTGTGAGATTGAGGGAAAATAGAGAGGCTATTAACTGTAAACCTCATCCATAAATATAAATTTGACAGACCACTAGACTTTTAGCAACATCAAAAAATTCGGTAAATTACCCTTAAACACATGACACCAGAAAATCTTCGGGAATATGGTATAGATTTCCTGTATCACATGACCCACATAAGTAATCTCGCCTCAATTATTAGGTATGGATTACTTTCTCACAATGTAGCCCATAAACTAAATCTAATACAATCGGACATCTCTGATTCAGATGTACAGAATATTAGAGCAGGTTTAAAAGATAAGATTTACAACAGATCTTTACATGAGTATGTCCCTTTGTATTTTTCACCTAGAAACCCCATGTTGTATAGACGCAAAGAAATACAAGAGGACATAGTTATTTTAGGGCTTGATCCCAATCTTCTTTTTGAAAGCAAGATTGTTATCTCAGATGGAAATGCGGCAGCAGGAGACACATTATTTTATGGAAGTACTGATTCTCTTCATGAATTAAAGTGGGAGATAGTTAGAGCAAAATTTTGGAATAATCTTGAAGATGGTAAACGGGTCAAATGCGCGGAAGTACTTGTGCCAAATAATATCACACCAGATAAAATTTTACGGATATTCTGCTATTCTAATAAACATCGTGAGACAATTATTTCGGCTAAAGAAGGTACTCCGATAAAAGGACTAGTCAAACCAGATATGTACTTTAAACCAGATTTATACTTTTAAAAGCGACTATGCTTCGATACACAGACACTACAGTTTTCAATGTTGATGTACAGACAATAGTTAACACCGTTAATTGTGTTGGTGTTATGGGTGCTGGACTGGCTTTAGAGTTTCAGCTAAGATTTCCTGAAATGGAAAAAGACTATGTAGATCGGTGTAAAGACCAAAAAGTAGAGATTGGTAGACCTTATCTTTATAAACAATATGGTAATCCTTGGATTCTTAACTTTCCGACAAAGAATCATTGGAAGTATCCTTCTAAGGTTGAATGGATAGAACAAGGCTTAAAATATTTTGCTGCTAATTATCAGAAAGGCGGTATTACTTCTGCTGCATTCCCAAGATTAGGATGTAGTCGTGGTGGACTTGAGTGGAATGAAGTATCTCCACTGATGGAAAAGTATTTGCAAGAGCTTGATATTGATATATTTATTTGTGAAGATACAGAAAGAGAGGCTTCAGGAACTGAAGCAATTATGGTTCAGATGCTTAATAATATCGAATCTCTTTCGTGGTGTGGTGAACTTGGCATTAGATCTGATATTAAAAGAAAAATTGCTTCTGCAACTCCAATCTATAGATTTAGAGATTTAAGTAAATTAGAGGGAATTGGCAAGCAAACTTATAATGATGTTTTTAGATTTCTCTATTCATTAGCAAATCAAACTGACAACCAAGACTTTTTACAAAAGCCTGAATTGGTAAATCTTGATTTGTTTGCACAAACCAATGAATACTTGAATCAACCTACACAGAGTATTCTACAAATTAATCAACCTGTAGAGAGGGAAGAAGAAAAATCAGATGTTTCTTTAGAGATTATAGATTTAGGCACTGAACAAATTTCTAGTGAAACACAATCTTTAGAGACTATAGAAACAAATTTGTCTCAGCCTCAATATGATAATCTCTTTTATGTGGTACTACCATCTCTTGAAAAAGCACTTATTGTTCCACAAACAACAGATGAGATTGCTAAAGGTTTTAAGCATCCTAAAAAGATAGTCAGTAGTTGGTTAAAAGAAGCTGAGAAGCTTGGTAAAATCAAAGAAATTAAAATTCGTAGTCGTCCAACTAAATACATTGCTACATCATCAGTCCCAGTTAAGCAGCTAGAATGTTTTGCTGTTTAGAATTTAAAATTACTGATAAAATTATCTGAATAATAAATTTTCTCGAAACAAATATGGATGTCAGCATAACCAAGCAAGCCTTAAAGAGGTTAGAAGAACAGAGTAAGCTGAGTTCTAATGCTGTGACAAGGTTTAGAAGAAAAATTTATCAGATAGTATCAGGACAAGTTTGTGCTGGTCAAATAGCAAAGATGCACGGTCATCAATGTATATTTCGGATTCGCTTTAACATAAGTTTACGAATTATAGCAACAGTTGTTAAGACTGACTCTAAAACACAATTTAGAATTTTAGATTTTGTAACTCATGACCAAATGGATCGCGATCAGTATGTCACTAATACTATTGAGTTTCAAGATTTTTTTATCGATAGTGAGTTAAATGATGACCTAGAAATTACCAACTCCATAAATTCTATATGCTCCAATGAAAAGCTTCAAATTGATGAAAGTGACTTTGAAGCACAGAGAGATGATTTCTATTTGCACATTCCTGATCCCGAAAAAAATCAAAATCCCGATCTATGGCTTTCATCAGAGCAGAAGCAATTTTTAGAGAAAGAGATGCCAGTTTTGCTGACCGGTAGTGCAGGAAGCGGCAAAACCACTATATTGATTTATCATGCTTTAAGCAAAAGTTTTGAAAATATTGATAATAGAGTTCTATATGTAACGTACAATAAATTTCTTCAAAAAGAAGCAGAACGTATTGCAAGAGAAGTATTCCCAAACTATCCTCAAAACCTCAAATTCTGCCATTATCTTGACTTATGCACTGATTATGTTGAAGTGAGTCAGTTTAATGAATCTCAAGAAGTCAATCAGCAACGTTTTATGAATGAGTTTTATAGAACTCGTTCTAATGATTTTCGCGGTGTAGATCCTATCTTAGTCTGGCAGGAAATACGAAACCTAATTAAAGGCTCTATATTTGCTATTGAAGAAAATAGAGTATTGCTGACTTTTGATGATTATCAAAGCAAAAAAAGTGAAAGCAGTCTTACAGATTGGTCTTTATTTCGTCAGGTTTATAGTCTTGCAGAAAAGTATCAAGGTTGGATAGAAAGCCAAAACTATTGGGATGAGATAGATGTTACTCAAAATGCATTATTGAACATTAGTAATTCTTTAAAAGAAGAAGATAAATATACTGCTATATATTGTGATGAGATTCAAGATCTAACAAAAAATCAAATCAGTCTTTTACTGAAACTTTTAGGACATAATTATGTAAATATTCCAGAATTCTTTTTTACAGGTGATCCAGCACAAATAATAAATCCTAGTGGATTTAGTTGGAATAAAGTTAAAACCTTGATTCACTCTTTCTATAATGATTTACCAAGATACCGACCTGTTAAACACGACGAACTAAAGCTCAATTTCCGTTCAGCGGAAAGCATTGTTAATTTAGGAAGCAAAATTCTTGAATTTAATGATGGTTATACTGAGTTACTATCTCAAGAAGCTCATAGGAAAGGCGGTGATATGCCTTTGGTTGTTAAAATTGCTGAGCCAGATATTTTACGAGATAACGATGATTTTGGTTCACGCAATGCAATCATTGTTGCTAATGAACAAGAAAAGAGTAATCTCAAGAAGCAATTTAGTAAAGATGGTGGCTCATCTGGGTAAATAGGTGAAATGGCAAAATAGGAGTAAGTCGTTTTGAATTTTCAGAGATTAAGATGATCAAATTTCCCCTAACCCAATTGCTAGATGAGCAAGCGTGCTATGAATGGC
>JBIKYZ010000116.1:0-14984 GCA_044354985.1 Pseudanabaena sp.
TTTGTTTTGCCATGCACTTAATATCTTGTGCCGTAAATCAAGCGAATATGCTGTCATATTTTGTTTAATTTTAGTGATGCTTTAGATTACTAGACTTGTGGCGCGTTTGATCGGTATTTGCTGTAAAGCAGAAAAACAACTTTCTAAAACTGAACTAGATTTACAAAAATATCTTTCAGAGCATTTAGAGATGATTGGGGGAAGACTTCTTTGGAAAGAAGGGTATGCGATCAAATCACATGAAGCAAAAATTGCTTATCAGAAAGCAGTCATATTAAATTGCAAAAATTCGTATGCATGGAACGGGTTAGGTAATATTTCTCATGAATTTGGAAATCACAAACTAGCAATCAAATCTTTTCAAAAAGTGATAGAGCTTGATCCAAAAGCTGCCCATGCGTATAACAGTTTAGGTACTGTCTATACAACCCTAATGAATTATAAATTAGCTATCCAGTCTTTTGAAAAAGCACTTAGTCTTGATCCATTAGATATTTATCCTCACAATGGCTTAGGTATTGTCTACTTCGTTCTAGGAAATTATAAATTAGCAATTAAATCTTTTCAAAAAATAATCGAAGATATTCCTACAAATGCCTTTACTTATAACAATTTAGGTAATATATATAAATCTCAAGGTAGCCACGAATTGGCAAAACAATCTTTTCAAGAAGCAATTAATATTAACTCAAAACTATCGTATCCCTACAATGGTTTAGGCTATGTTTATTTATGCCAAGACAATTATGATTTAGCAATTACATCTTTTCAAGAGGCGATCAAAAGAGATCCAAAATTTGCCTATCCAACAATCTATTTGGGCTTTGTAATGGGGTTACAAGGTAATCAAGATAAAGCAGTTATGCTATGGAAACAAGGTTTAGAGCTTTTCACTGGTAATTCTCAACTTAACCATCTTTTACAAGTATTACTTGAAATAGGTATGGGGGACGTTGAACGGGGTATTGGACGTTTGCAAGATATTCTAGAAACTGAGAATCCGCCACTAGGTTTTCTTTCAAGTACTTTTCAAGATGCAGAACTTATAGCGCGATTTCCTACCAAACTTGAGGGCATTGACACTGTGGTTGAGATGCTGCGTCAGGCGATTGAGAAGGCGCAATAAGTAGGGGCTTAGAATTTGCGCCACAAATTTACAACCCATCACAGAAATCTCAATCCGCAAATTCTAAGCCCTCTCTGCTTTTACAGACAATTTGTCCCTGCGTTGCGAAGTTTCGTGCCGAGCATTCCCAAAAGAAGAGCATCTAAAAATTTATAAATTCCTGCGGGAATGCACTGCCCCTACAGTTCGACTCTATGGACGCGAATAAATAGTGACATTAACAAAAAATCGGGGATCTGGATATACATTAGGATTTTGTTGAGATTTGGCGATCGCCTCCAAGTTTTGTAGAGCGATTAGATACTGATGATTTAGGCGATATCGCTAGCTATCAATACCAGTGACAAATCAACTAAACCTTATCCCTCAATTCCAAAGAAGTTTTAGTTTGTGAATCCAGTCTCTCACGAATAGCAGCTTGTACTTTTTGATCGAAATTAGGATCGCTAGGACTAGCAATAACCCTGAGAGAACGCTGATTAAGACGATCTAAATAAGCCTGAAGAGCAGCGCGATCGCCGCGATGCTTCAGAAAATATTGCTTCAGTTCAGCCTTAGACATAGAATCATAATCAACTTTCATCTGCAAAATCTCCAATTAACTGGCTATCAGTGGGCATTCCATTTATTCACTCAATATTTTGAAGTTTATTTGTTAATAGCCAAGTACCTTGTCATTCTAGATAAATATTAACAAATTATTCGGCTATAGCGATCGGCTAATGGCAAATTATGAGGTAGTTTTTCCCTAGATCATCATAAAGTTCCCGAATAGATTCAAACGCATCGCGCACTTTGAGCCTAACTGGTGCAAGGCATTAATTTTCTGAAAACTCAAATAGTGAGTATTGACTGATAATCTGTTTTAATAAACCGTCAAGTTTTGTAGAGCGATTAGATACTGAGGATTTTAGGCGATCGCCCTATAAATACAGCTCAAGCTCATAGAAATCTATTTGGATTTCTATGAGCTTGAGCTAGTGATTCTTATTTACTTTCCAAAAATACTAATGAACTTCGCCGCGCTTAGCTTCAGCATCAATAGGCTTGGTGAAATACACCAGTAACAACTGCCAGAAAATCGCCACGAATAAAGGCAACTTCAGCAAAGTCTTCACAAACTGATGGCGATCGCTATCATTAATTGCCATCAGCTTGAAATTGTAATCAACGCATTTCTCCAATCTGGGGAAAAAGTCGGGATGACTGGTATCTAGCACCGCAGGGAAGGCACTAATGGCGGTGTGATTAGTATTGATCACCACTTGCTTGTTATATTCGCGAGCATCTAAACCAATGGATTTATAGAAATCAGCCCGTTCAAACACGGTAATCGTGTGCGTCGCAAACACCGTCAACAGGAAGAATCGAGCCCATAGTTTAGCCTTCCATGTACCCCATAGCGCTGGCTGCGATCGCAACAACACCTTAAAGAAATCGCCGTGACGGTTCTCATCTTGACACCAGCTTTCAAAGTATTTGAAAAGTGGATAGAATTGATTTTCGGGATGATCCTTCAAATGGTAATGCACGAGAATATAGCGCCAGTAGCCAATTTTCTCTGATAGATAAACAGAATAGATCACCCATTCTGGCTTGAAGAAGGTATAGCTGCGTTTTTTGGTCATATTCACCAAGTCCAACGACAGATTAAAATCCTTCATCGCTTTATTCAAAAATCCTGCATGACGTGCTTCATCCCTTGCCATGAGGCTAAAGGCTTCAGCGAGGAGTGGACTGCGATCGCCTAGTTGACGAGACAGTTCTTTAAATAGCAGAAATCCTGAGAATTCTGAAGTGCAAGAGCGTTCTAGAAAATCAATAAAAGCGGCACGAGTTTCGCCATCAATATGTTCCCAAGATTGTAAAAATTCGTTATCCCGCTTGTAGTGATAGCGATTGTAATCAATGCGAAGCTCTTCAACTACGGCTTCCAGTTCCGCCTGTTGCGACGAGACATCCATCTTGGCTACTGCATCATAGTCGGTGGTGTAGAACCTTGGAGTTAATAGAGTTTCTTTAACAGGAACTTTGATGCCATCACGGAGGAGTTCTGGTTCGGGTCTAGATTGAATTGAAACCATAGTAGTAATTAGTTTTAGATTTTTTTATAAAGTTAGAGATTTTTGATCCCCCTCAATCCCCCTTGTAAAGGGGAAAGATTTAAATTCTCCCCCCTTTACAAGGGGGGCTGGGGGGGATCTATTGATTTTGAAAAAACTGAATCATCTTTTTGTCTTCACCTTTAATATGGTGAGCCAACCATTCAGTGAGAAATTGCGTGATTTCTGTTGTAACTGCTTCGGTATTGCGATCACGAAATTTCAGCAGCAAATTATCGACTTTGGACAATAGACAATCGTGAGTTTGCTTGTGGCGATCGTAATCAGGATAGTCTACCCTCATCATCAAAGCCTCTTCTGTTTGAAAATGCTCAATAGTGTGATTAGCTAGGCATTCTAGAAGCACTTGCATTGTATAAGTATCTTTTCTGGTGACAACAGCATCATGGAGAGCATTAACAATCTCAAATAGCTGTTGATGTTGCCCATCGACCTGTGAGTTGCCAGTGGAATATTCCTGTTGCCAAAAGGCGATCGGTTTAGTCAAAGTAGAAAGCATAGATTTATAGAAAGAATTTATGTGTTATGGATATCGACATCCATTTGTCCTCGAAATCCTGTAAAAACGTAAGTGCCGTCCTTGAGAATATGAATTTCTGTTTGATCGCTTGCCCAATCAATTTTGTCTGCAAAAGCAGGATTAAAAATATGCAAACGCTGATTGCGAGATGAAACAGGAGAATCGGGTTTATGAATGGCAAGAGCAGAAACATAGGGCCCATCGATCAAAATATCAAGTTGGTTGAGGAGATCCACGGCTCCCTCAGGAGCACTAGGCGATCGCAGTTCCGATAATGTATATCCTGTAAACGACAACACATTCAGTCCTGCTGTCTTGATCTGCTTTGCTAGGGCGGCTAGTGCAGGAGCCTGCAAAAATGGCTCACCTCCAGAAAAGGTGACTCCTTGATTGGCAGGTTCACTGAGAATTCGTTCGGCGAGTTCCTCCACTGACACAAGTTGATTAACGGCTAAAGACCAAGAGGCTGGATTAAAGCAGTCTGGACATTCGCGCCAGCAACCCTGTACCCAAACCACAGCACGACAACCCGGTCCATTTACCTCAGAACGATTAAGATAGCCCATGATATTGAGTTGTGGTGTCATGATTAACCTCTAATGGTGCTTCGATCTCAAGCTTTAGCTAGACTGCTTTTGAGAATTTCTCAATATTTTGCTTTTTAAGGTATGCATCAAACACTGAGGCAATATTACGGATTAACAAGCGTCCTACAGGAGTGACCTCAATGCGATCGTGGTCTATGTTGAGCAAGCCATCTGCCTGTAACTGACGCAATTTCATCCGCTCTGAATCAAAGTATTTGCCAAAGTTGCGATCGCAAGTCAAATGATATTTAGATTCAATCTCATCTTGTGAGAGTTCAAATTGACACATCAGTTCCATAATTATGGAACGGCGCAAAATATCATCGGCATTCAGCGTGACACCACGTTCGATTGGCAATTCGCACGCATCAATTGCTTTGTAAAAGTCCTGTAAACCCTTATAGTTTTGGGTATAGACATTTTGTAACATGCTGATGGAAGTCATGCCAAAGCCCAAGAGGTCAGATTCAGGCTTAGTGGTGTAACCCTGAAAATTGCGATGCAAATTGCCTTCGCGTTGAGCGATCGCTAGTTCGTCATTAGGCTTAGCAAAGTGATCCATGCCGATAAACACATAACCATGAGTGGTTAAAGTTTCAATCGTCATTTGCATAATTTGCAACTTCTCTTCAGGAGATGGCAAAGTTTCGGGATCAATTTTCTTCTTTTGTAATGGCTTCAGCCAAGGCACATAGGCGAAGTTAAATACCGCAATGCGATCGGGATTAAGGGCGATCGTTTTGTCAAGGGTTTCGCGAAATGTCTCTAGGGTTTGATATGGTAATCCATAGATTAAATCCACATTCACCCCTTCAAACCCCACTTCGCGCATCCAACGCATTCCATCAAAGAGCATCTCTTCTGGCTGAATCCGATTGACTGCTTCTTGCACTTTGAGATTAAAATCCTGAATACCAAAGCTAATGCGATTAAATCCAAGATTTTTTAAACCTTGCAAATATTCCTTAGTTAGCGATCGCGGATTTACTTCGATGGAGATTTCTGCATCGGCTGCAAAGGTAAAACGCTCTTGCAGACAATGCCACAGACGTTCCACTTGATCGAAAGAGAAATAATTGGGAGTACCGCCTCCCCAATGCATTTGTTGTACTAAGCGATCGCGATCTACCGTTGCCGCAACCTGCTCAATATGCCGCATCAAGTAGCCTAGATATGGTTCGGCAATTTCTTTGCGAGTACTAATTACAGTGTTGCAGCCACAAAAATAACAGGGTGCATCACAAAAGGGAATATGAGCATAGAGAGATAAAGGGGTCTTCTGTAAATTGCCTGATGCGATCGCTCCTCGAAAATCCATCTCATCAAAATTTTCGCTTAACTCTGTTGCAGGTGGGTAACTGGTATAGCGTGGAACTGGCTGATTATACTTATGTAATAAATTAATATCAAATTTGACCGCTTGTGATGTACTCATCCACTCAATCCTTGTATTTTTATATATTGATTTTGAATTTGACTACAACAAATTCAAAACCGTAAAGTCTTATTTTTAATCGAAATGTTTTATCTAAGCCGCATGACTATGACGCTCAGTACTACCAGCTCGATCCTGCTTGGTGAGCAATTCAAAAACATGGGGATCGAGGACGGCTCTGACATCAGCTTCTAGCTCATCTACCACATTCCGATTAAGTGTAAAAGCATAGTTCGCCTCTTCCACAATTCTTAAAATTGTAGATTCATCAATAACTAGAGAATCTAGTGCTTGACGATACTTCTCTTTAAACTCTTTTTTTGCCTCAATGGTAGGCAATTGCTCAAACTCATAGAAAGTCGTACCGCGATCGCTAGGCAGATCTAGAGCCGACCGAATAATATGCTTCAAGGCTTGTCCGCCCGACAAATCACCCATATAGCGTGTATAGGAATGGGCAATCAAAAGGGTCGGATCAGTATTAGAAATTTCCTTGAGGCGATCAACATAAACTTGTCCTGCCTTAAGTGGGACGATGTGCGATCGCCAATTATCCAATCGCCAATCGTCCCCATAATAAAAAGCTAAATCTTTTTCTAAGCTTGACTGGCGATCGAGTTCTGGGAAATAGATCTTGCCAACGATTGGATGTTCAGAATGACGCTTTAATTCGGCTTCGAGCGTACTGTAAACAAGATAGAGATTAGCCAATAATTTTCTGAAAGGGACTATTTCCACAATACCCTTGAGAAAACACTTCATAAATGCAGTGTTCTCAGTGACAGTATGGGACTTTTGTGTGCCTTCGCGCAGACGTGTAGCTAAGTGGCTAGTCATTGGTATACTCACGAAACTTAATCACTGCATCCTAGACCTTATACATATATATAATGTCAAGCAAAGTTTTGTAACCAAAAAGAGAGAGGCTGCTGAGCAGCCTCTCTCTTTTTGGACAACTATTAGACAACTAGTTGATATTTGACCTGAGCTAAACGATAAAGAGGTCGCCATACCAAGCGATTGGTCGTCACAACTAGCAAAGACATCACAATTGTCGAAGCCAATAAAAGTGGAAAATCACCCACATCAGAGGCTTGCGTAATCGTCGAGCCTAATCCTGTTGCAGTCATTACCCTACCTTGAAACTTAACATATTCACCTGCAATACTAGCGTTCCATGCTCCACCAACAGCCGTAATGATCCCCGTCACTAAATATGGAAAAATCCCTGGCAAAATTAGAGTTTTCCAACGTTGCAATGGCGAAAGCTTATACACTCGTGCTGCTTCAAACAGTTCAGAGGGAATAGCTTGCGCTCCCGCAATCACATTGAAAAGGATATACCACATACTTCCTAAAGTCATGAGAATCACTGCGCCAATGTCCAGTCCGCCAGCCATATTTCCTAAATACAATAATAGAACTGGAAATAGAGCCGTCGCAGGAACTGAAGCGGCTATTTGGACAATTGGTTGCAAAAATTGGGCTAGTTTGGGATTACGACCGATCGCTACTCCGATGGGAACCGTAATAATCAATGAAATAATCAAGACAATAAATACTCGAATAGCCGTGAATAGAGCGCCGATCGCTACTTGTTTCCATGAGTTCAATGGCATACTACTCAGCAAGGCGATCGCGCTGGCTGTGCCACTCAAAACCATAAAACCTGCTAATCCTACCAATAGCCAGTTAAACCAATTGAGCCATGGTGATGTTTTTTTATGCTGATTAATCAGAGAACTTGGCGCTTTATGGCTAAAACTATGATTGACAACTTCGGCGATTGGCATAAATAGGCGATCGCTAATAATTCGCATCGTTGGCGATCGCCTTAAAAAATCTAACACTCGCGATTCTGGGACTTGAGCCGCTTCAACTGTCTCATTCTTAAACTTCTCCGCCCAAGCAATTAGAGGTCGCCACACGAAATAATCAATGATCGTAATTATGCCAATTAAAACTGCCAGACCACTAAAAATCGCCAAATTATCACCTTTGTCCGCCGCCGCCTTCAAAAATGAGCCGAGTCCTGGAAGCGTAAAGTCACGATTGGAGAGCGTAAATGATTCCGTTTGCATCAAAAAGAACCAACCACCAGCTACAGACATCACACTATTCCAAACTAAGCCCACCACCCCCGAAGGTAGTTCTAGCGTCCAGAAGCGCTGCCAAGCACCGAGTCGATAAACTTGACTTGCTTCGATTAATTCTTTAGGAATACTACTTAGGGATTGATAGAAACTAAAGGTCATATTCCAAGTCATACCCGTAAAAATCAGCAAGATCGAAGCTATCTCAATTCCCAATCTTTGCCCAGGGAATAAACCGACTAAAGCAAGTACAACCGCAGGCAAAAACGAAAGTACTGGAATTGATTGCAGAATGTCTAATAGAGGAATAAGAACCTTTGACCATAGAGATGAACGATAAGCAACATAGGCATACAAAAGGCTAAACGCTAAGGATACTAAATAGGCGGCTAGCATTCTTACTAAGGTCTGCAATGCATAACTTGGTAAAAAGCTCAGCGATAGATTAACTACATAGCCACTTTCATAAGTACCTGTAAAATTCCTAGCAGTCTGCACAATGATGAATATAAAAGCAATAATCGCTAAAGGCAGTAAGACATCACCAAGGCTCCAACGTGCGCTAAATTTTGATTTGGGATCGATAGTGGGCTGATACATAAGCAATCCATACTAAACACAAATTAGGTGATTTACATTTAGGGTTCTGCGATTTAGTAAAGAACCAATTTTTTTGTGGCGCGGCGAAGCCGCGCCACAAAAAATCGGTTCTTTATTTTACTGCACGTCCCTTAAAGCAATTAACGAACCAATAAATTGGGGGAAAGTGTTGCTTCGCAACACTTTCCCCCAATTTATTGGTTCAAAGCGGCACTTTGCACTGTCTATCTTAATCTATTCAGACTCTTCAGTTTCTGGAGTACTCTCTTCAATAAAAATTTCACCTGAGGGTTCATCATAGCTAAATAATTCAGCATAACGTCCCCAATCCATCGCAGTTCGGAGTTGACGTTGCGCTTCTTTGGTAGTGAAGTAGTTTTCTAAAATATCGAGAACTAGTTCTTCAGAAATACGATGATTGCGCTTAGCTTGTAAAAGCTGACAAATCTGCTGGACTAAACGAATATTCTTCTGTAATAGCTCCCGAATAATTGCTTTGCGCTCGTCAATATTACTATTGATAAAATTCTCACCGATCGCTGATAGTTGAATATCACCCTCATTAATAGCAACTAGTTCCATTAATTTACAAGCATCCACAATTGGCAATATATCATCAACTTCTAAGAGAAGTTCTTGAGCAATCCGATATAGGTCTTTGTCTTGACGACCTTCAAGCAGTTCTAATAAACCAGCTACTGAGCCAATACGAACATGGGGAAGAGATTGGTATTTTGGTTGAGCTTTAGGTTCTGAAGTAGAAGTTGTGGTTGTGGTGGTCTGAGTTGATAAATCTGGTAGATCAGGATTTGTGAGGATCTTGTAAACTTGGTCAACTAAAGCCTGAAATTCAGGACTCTTGCGATCGCGATAGTGCGGTAAAGTAATTGGCAGATCAGCACGAATTCTCCCAGGGTTACGACCTAGCACAATCACGCGATCGGCTAGAGTTACAGCCTCTTCGATCCCATGAGTCACAATCAAAATTGACTTAGTGGGAATACGTTTTTCTAACCAAAGGTCAAGTAACTCAAAGCGTAAGTTCTCTGCTGTTAACACATCTAATGCGGAAAACGGTTCATCCATACATAACAGTTCTGGCTCAACCGCCAAAGCTCTAGCAAAGCCAACCCGCTGACGCATTCCCCCCGATAGCTCCTTAGGGTAAGCATTCTCAAATCCGTCTAAACCAATCACATCAATCATCCGAAGGGCTTTTTGTTCTCTGGTATCCTTTGCTTCTCCCTTCGCTTTTAGTCCAAGTTCTACATTTTCTAGAACAGTTAACCAAGGATACAGCGCAAAATTTTGAAAAACGATTGCTACTCCTGGATTTAATCCTACTAATGGGCGATTGTAATAAAGTACTTTCCCAGTAGAAGGTGGAATTAAGCCTGCAATCATTCGCATTAATGTTGATTTGCCAGAACCTGAAGGGCCCAACAAAGCAATAATTTCACCTACTTGCAACTGACAATTAATATTTTCAATAATCGAAATAGTCTGCCCATTTGGTTGTAAGTAAGACTTACCGACACCCTCTAAGGCAACAAAGCTATTTTTTGCTGCTTTTTGAACCATAATGTTATCTGTGCAGGTATTTTGAGCTACATAGATAGGGAAGTTTTCGCTACCCAACCCAATACATTATCAACTAAGAACGCTCAGAATTTACACTACATATATTTCCCATGAACTTTGGATGGCTTAATCTATATTTTTATAAAAGCTATGCTTCGCATGGCTTTTATAAAAATATAGTGGTTCGCTTATTCACAATTTGTTGTAAGTTAGTCTAAAGTCCATTGTAGATACAGCAAATAATCACACATTCCTTAGATTCGGATCTCCATAAAATTCTTTTTAATTGCTAGATAATGTCCTACTCTCTCATGTCTGTTCCTTTGGGAATATTTCAAGTTAATGAACTTCTCTTCTCTGACGATTTAGCTGATTCAAATTTTGATCAAGTTTCTCAGCTACTGGAGAAATCGGTTAAATTTTCACTAATTGTGCCCACTTACAATGAGAGCAAGAATTTAGCAAAGTTAGTGGAAATCCTGACTCAGTTATTAAATAATTATTTCCAAGAAAACTATGAGTTAATTATTGTTGATGACAATAGTCCAGATCTGACTTGGCAAGTTGGACTAGATCTAATGTCAAGCTATCCTCAATTGCGAGTAATGCGTCGGCAAGGAGAAAAAGGGCTTTCGACAGCAGTGATTCGTGGTTGGCAAGCTTCGCAGGGAGAAATATTAGGTGTAATTGATGGAGATTTACAACATCCGCCAGAAACGCTGATTAAGATGCTTGATGAAATGGTGAATGGAGCAGACTTAGTGGTGGCTAGTCGCCATGTTGAGGGAGGTGGTGTGAGTGATTGGGGATTTATTCGGCGGTTCCTATCGCGGGGTGCACAGATGCTAGGGTTGCTGATTCTTCCTAATGTCATCGGGAGAGTGTCTGATCCGATGAGTGGTTATTTTATGGTCAGACGTAGTGCGATCGCTAACTGTCCGATGAATCCCTTAGGTTACAAAATATTGATTGAAGTACTTGGTCGGGGCAATATTGCTTCTGTTGCTGAGGTTGGCTATGTATTTCAAGAACGTCAGGAGGGCGAGAGTAAGGTGACTTGGCGGCAATATGTGGATTATCTTTTGCATTTACTAAGATTGCGATCGCGTGGTCGAATTACCAAACTACGTGAAAAATTACGAGTTCCTGTCAAACGTTTTTTTAAGTTTGGACTAGTTGGCTTTAGTGGCGTATTTGTCGATATGGTCATCTTCTATTTACTTAGTGATGCCTCTACTCTGGGATGGGGGCTAACTCGCAGTAAGATAATTGCGGCTGAAGTGGCAGTTCTCAATAATTTTCTTTGGAATGATCTTTGGACATTTCGGGATCTTGCTCAGCAACAATTTGGGCGGAGAAAATTAATTAAGCGATTTGTGAAGTTCAATCTTATTTGTTTAGTGGGAATTGGATTAAATTTAATTATTCTCAATTTTCTTTATAACAATTTACATATAAATAAGTATCTCGCTAATCTCATCGCGATCGCGATCGTCACAATTTGGAACTTCTGGTTTAATCTCAAACTTAGCTGGAGAGTCACCCAAACCAAATAATATATAAAGTGCTGCCAAGCAGCACTTTATATATTATTTGGTTATTTATGATTACATTGCCTACTTGGGTAACTTTATCGAGATTAATTGCTGTCCCGATTATTTTTGGACTGTTTCTTTGGCAAGATAGCGAACTTAGTCGCTTAATTGCCTTAAGTGTATTTATCATCGCTGCAATTACCGATTGGCTGGATGGGTATTTAGCAAGAAAACTTAACCAAATAACTGAACTTGGCAAATTTCTTGATCCCCTTGTCGATAAAGTCCTGACGATCGCCTTATTTTTGTTGTTCATTGAACTTGGTCAAGTTCCTGCTTGGGCCGTATTTTTAATTATTACGCGAGAACTATTGATCACCGCTTGGCGTGGTGCGCCGAGTACTGCGAGTCAGGAAGCTTCTGGTGAAACCAGTAAGCCTCAAATTATCGGTGCAAATTTTTGGGGGAAAGCGAAAACCGTGATGCAAATCGTGGCGATCGCTGCTTTATTGGTTAAAATCCCCTACGCGATCGCCTTTTTCTGGATCGCAGTCGCACTTACGTTAATTTCTGGCATTCTCTATGTTGTGCCAACATCAAAAAACTAATTATAATCCAATACGCTGTGTTGCCAATGGCAACACAGCGTATTGGATTATAATTAAACAAGTTGTGCGGTTGGAGTAAGGTTCTCATGGCGACATCACAAACGATAGGTAAAGCGTTTGGAAATCTGTTGGGCGGACGCTTTCGAGTTGTACAAACGATTGCTGATGATTCCTATGGGCAAACCTACTTAGTTGAAGATACCGTTGCTGCGGAAATGCCGCGCTGGATTGCGAAAAGTTTTTGTCTGATTAATAAAACTAATCTGCAACTTGACTGGGCGCGATCGCTATTTCGCAATCAAGTTCCTAAATTACAGCAACTTAGCGATCGCAGTACTGACTTCCCAAAGATTACAACCTATTTTGAGCAAGAGGAGGAATTTTATATCGTAGAAGAAGCGATCGATGGAACTCGTCTTAGCGATGAAACTGCGGCAGGGAAACTCTATAGCGAGTCAGAATTAATTCAATTTCTGCGGCAATTGTTGACTAGCTTGCATACTGCCCATAGCTCTAATATGGTGCATGGAGATATTTGTCCGAGGAATCTAATTCGTCGCAAACAGAATCCCAGAGATAATCAGAGCGTTAATCAATTTGCCAATGACAGTGAACAGCATTTTGTACTCACTAATTTTGCAGTTCTCAAAGGGATCTATGCAACGGCAGCTCAAAATGGAGTCGTCCTCGGCACGCCTAGCTATATGCCTTTTGAGCAAGCCCTTGGAAATTTTACTCCTAGTTGTGATATTTATGCCCTTGGCTTAACTGCGATACAATTACTAACGGGTTTACATCCTAGTCAGCTAGTGCGCCGAGAAGATCTGAATTTGCTTGACTGGCAGATGGGTTCAACAATTCATCCTAAATTAGCGCTCATTCTCAATCGCATGGTCAAGCATCATCCTGAAGATCGCTATCAGACTGCTCAAGAAGTTCTCTACGATCTTGATAACTTGCCCATGCAAGATGCTGAAAGTTTCCAAATGCCCACATTTACTTTTAGGCAAAATACGAATCGTTGGGCGATCGCGCTGGTCTGTATCGCAGGAATTAGTTGGGGTGTGATCAATTTCTCTCAATATTTCCCCAAACTAGCCGTTACGCCTACCCCGACTCCTACAGTTACTGAGCCTGCGCCTGTAACTTCTACTTATATATTACGGCAGACTCTCAAAGGGCATACAGGTTGGGTGAGAGCCGTCGCATTCTTTCCTAATGGATTTAGTCTTGCTAGTGGTAGTTACGATCGCACTTTAAAGTTATGGAATGTCCGTGACAATCAGTCTTTTGGAACTTTGTCGAATCATCTTGGCTCGATTTCGGGAATTAATGCGATCGCTGTACATCCCAATGGAAGTACTTTCGCTATTGCATGTATTGATAAATCAGTCAAACTATGGAACTTCCGTAGTGGTAAGCCAGTACGCAATATTGAAGCACATAGTGGACAGGTCTATAGTGTCGCCTATAGTCCTGATGGAAATACTTTAGTCAGCGCCAGTGCTGATAAAACCCTCAAGCTTTGGAATTGGCGTAAAAGTGAACTATTACAAACTTTTGAAGGTCATAAAGATAAGGTCGTCTCTGTCGCTTTTTATCCAGATGGTAAAAGAATCGCCAGTGCCAGTTTTGACAAAACTATTAGAATCTGGGACGTAAATACAGGTAAATCAATTCGTAGCATGACTGGACATGCTGCGCCTGTAAATGCGATCGCCTTTAGCCCTGATGGTAAATTACTGGTCAGTGGTAGCCAAGATCAAACTGTAAAAATCTGGGATGTGAGTACTGGTAAAGTCATTCGTACTCTCTCTGGGCATGTAGGTGGAGTGTTAGCGGTTGACTTTAATCGCGATGGCAGCGTGATCGCTTCTGGTGGAATTGATAAAACAATTCAAATTTGGGACATAAAAACAGGTAAATCGATGCAAATCCTCAATCAACATGAGGCTCCAGTTCTGTCACTCAGTTTTAATCCTAAGGATGAAACCCTAGTCAGTGGTAGTGCCGATCGCACAGTCAAGGTCTGGCAATTACAACCTAAATAAAAAATAAAAGCGGTGCATAGCGCCGCTTTTATTTTTTATACTATTGATTATTATCAATAGTGTTAGAGTGTTGATTATGTTCTGATGCGGCTTGACTCAGCACGCTTCATTTCACATAGTTCAAATGCGTTGGCAGGAGTGAGTGACGAAATGCTTTTTTACAGGGATTGCTGACATGGATTTTAGTAAAAGCAACGATTTGTCATTCACTCCTTTCTTTTCTCTAGATGGAATAACAATCAATATTTAAAATCTTAATAATAATTAATATCAATAAAACTATCCCATATGACCTTTAAACAGTCCACGTCACCTCAAGTTGTTGGTATTTGCACCAGTCAATCCTTACGCCGTTTTGATTTACAACTATTGCGATCGCTATCGCGACAATATGAGATTGCCCAGTGGGAATATTGTCAAAACCCTGACGAAGCAATCGATCTAGATATAGCGATCGCTACATTGCACGAATACTTACAAACTTGTAAAGGCTCCGTCCATTTAGTTGGTCATGGCATTGCAGGTTTGGTTGGATGGCTCTATGCCAAAAAATATCCTGAACAGGTGCGATCGCTCACTTTGTTATCAGTGGGAGTTAACTTACTCATGTTACGCAGAAGCCTAAAAAGGTTTCAGAGACTGCCATTCCAAGTGAGATTGCTGCAAAGCCTTGATATATAATTTGGATTTGAGAGCGAAGTGATTGAGCTTAGAATTAAGTTTGA
>JBIKYZ010000354.1:0-4507 GCA_044354985.1 Pseudanabaena sp.
ATTTCCCACTCTTTGCTTGATAAATCGGTATTATAGGGTTGGCGCATCTTGACTGGTTGATACTAGACTTCATCAGTATTTATACCTGTTTTGGTGCGCCCTTGCATTCTTAAATGCTTTCTAAAGGTATTCTTGCTCCAGCGCTCAAAAACTATGACTTCATCATTCTCGATTGTGCCCCTGGGTATAACTTGATCACTCGCAGCAGTATTGTGGCAAGCGATTATTACCTAATGCCAGCAAGACCTGAGCCTTTGTCTGTCGTAGGGATTCAGCTATTAGAAAGACGGATTGAGAGATTGCGTGAAGTATATCGAGAAGATAATTCAATCAATATCCAACTATTGGGGATTGTGTTTAGCATGTCCGCAGGATTTACTCTAAGCAGATATTACCAAAAAGTAATGGATCGAGTAGCTGCGGATTTTAGCAGTGCCAAGATTTTTAAAACAAAGATTCCCAATGATGTAAACATCGCCAAAGCTGTAGACAATTTCATCCCTGCATCCTTAGCTAATCCCAATTCTGGCGGTGCAAAAGCCTTTGCTGAGGTCACAGTCGAGCTTTTAAAAAAGCTAGAAGTTTCTCTAGGCAAGAAAGAACAAACCTCAAGGTTGAGTTTAGTTGACTTGGAATAAATACAGATAAATATCATCAAGAGGGCTAAAATTGACTACAGCAGCAGAATACGAAAGTTTAATTAAATCTCTACAATGGGACGAATTACGATCTCTATGGGATAACATAGAAAAGCGTAATACACCTAATTGGGATGCTGGCAAAGCTTTTGAGTACCTTGTAATACGAGCATTTGAACTTGATGGTGCAGAAGTTCGATACCCTTACAACGTTAGGCTATTTGAAGAAGAAATCGAGCAAATTGATGGAGCAATCCATATTTCTGGATTTTCTTGCTTGGTGGAGAGTAAAGATTTTACAGACAAAAAAGTTGATATCGCACCTATAGCCAAACTTCGTAATCAACTTTTACGCCGTCCCACTACTACAGTTGGATCAGTGTTTAGTAGAACTGGTTTTACAGATCCAGCCCGTACTCTTTCACGTTTTTTATCGCCGCAAGCCATCCTACTATGGGATGGCAATGAGATAGAGTATGCGCTAAACAATGAAAAAATTTGTGAACTATTAATTCTAAAATATCGTGTATGTATAGAAGATGGACTACCTGATTACAACGTTACAACGAGGAATATTCCATGATTGCATATATTATCTGTGAAGGGATTGACGACAAACAACTACTTAAAGCTGTTCTACCAGAAATATCTCTAAATCAAGTAGAAATCGTTGTTGGTGGCGGAATATCTTCTGTGAAATCGATCGCACGTTCTCTAGTTGTTCGTAGGCAAACACCTGTTGCAATAGTTGTTGATTCAGATTCAACAGTGCCAGAATTAGTCCAAATGCGGATTAGAGAGACGACTGAGATAATTGAGAGCGTTTCAGTCAACACTCCTGTAAAAGTGATGCTTTTTGTACCTGAGTTAGAAGCTATTTTTTTCCAAGATCTTCAATTGCTTTCAAAATTACTGGGGTATGCTCCGTCTCAAGATGAGCTTAGTTTGGCGGCTTCTCGACCACGCAAGGTGTTAGCACAATTATTAGCTAAATCAGATAAAGTGCGAAATCGCTCTGAAATCATTAATCAATTAGCTGAAGAAAATATTAATAATCTGCGCGATTTTCCAACCATACAAGAACTAATTGAGTTTCTTCAGTCCGTCCGTGAGCCAGCCAATGTATAAAGTCTTGTATTTTTAACAAGTGATAATCGAGTTCTATTTCCATTCCATTGATTATTCGTAATCGCTTATCGATGACATACAGAATACAAAATTTGCTTTTTAATTTAGGCTTAGCGACTCTAGCTACCCATGAGTTAGATGCTGTAACCCAATCAGAGTGGCATTTACTTTATATATTGAATAGTCTGCCAGAGCAGATTGCTGAAACTTCTTTTGTGGCTATCCATGTTCCATTCTTCGCAATTATTTTCTGGTTAGGATTTAATGAAACCACTAGGGTTAGAGAATGGGCAAGAATTGTATTTGCGATATTCTTGATTGTTCATGCTGGATTACATAAGAGGCTAGAAAATCACCCGCTATATACCTTTAACTCGCCATTGTCTCAAGGATTAATTTTTGGTGCTGGGTTATTGGGGCTTCTGTATTTAATAGTTGCTTATGTATCGAATAGTCGCAATTCTAATTATGACAATCGACCTCAAATGTAAAAAGCCGTGACAATAGTATTATCAGCAAGCAACTTTATTAATCGTAAAAATCTAAAAGTAAAGACTAACGACGTATTTTTACTTTCGGGGTTGTTATGGCTAGATGCTGATGGAGCGAGACTTTATAATTGGGAGGATGACAAATCTATAACCCTCAACGATCCTGAAGCTTGCTCAATATTGCGATCGCATCTTTCTAACGAATACCTTGGGGGCGCATTATTGCAGGCTTGGATAAAAGATGGAAATGAAGGGCTTGAGATTTATAATGTGTATTGGTTGTCTAGCTGTGAGCCAAACCATAATCCTTGCGCTCCAAGCAAACTAGGAGCAAAGATAACGATTCGACCCGTACCAGAGCAATATCAAGATTTT
The DNA here is from genome assembly GCA_044354985.1 of Pseudanabaena sp. Lineage (GTDB taxonomy): Bacteria > Cyanobacteriota > Cyanobacteriia > Pseudanabaenales > Pseudanabaenaceae > Pseudanabaena. Next base: position 2,633 of record JBIKYZ010000354.1, read on the forward strand.
AGAGACCCTTTTTTAGCTTGAATTTCTAAATATGCCAAAAATTGCGCAAATAAATATGCAAGTAAATACTGAAAGCGATCGCCCTCCTCTAAAAACAACTAAACCGTGTCACCATTGTGAAGGCGTAGGCTATATATCTATCCGTGATTGCTCTGGTGAAATTCAACGCGAAGAAAATTGCTCGTTTTGTAATGGCTCAGGCAAAACCATCGATGAGAGCAAAATCGAGATTTGATTTTAAGCATAAAATACTCTTGTGTACTTGTTATGACTGTGTAAGTATCTATCAAGAATAGAGTCTAGACTTTGATTGGGATATTGTGATGAAACATTTTTTGTTACTGACTGCGGCGGCGATCGCACTATTTAGTTGCGAATCTCAACCAACTTCTGCGCCTACTGCTCCAGTAACTAAGGCTACGCCTAAGCCCACAGTAGTGCAAGAACAAGCGATCGCTAAAGTATCATTGGTTGAAGAAAAGCCTGTGTCAGTAATATCAAAGAAAGACTCCAAAGAAACCGAGGCCAAGGTTGGAATGGGTTTATATGTAGCTGATACAGTGCGTACACAAGGAAAAGGAAAAACTCAAATTGAGTTTGATAATGGCATAGGATTTCGGATTGGAGGCGATTCAATTGTACAGATTAAACCCAACAATCAACTTAATCTTACTGAGGGCAGGATGATCACTTGGGTGAAACCAGGTTTAAAAGTTCCAACTGAGATATCTACAGCCTATGCTACAGCCGCTATTAGAGGGACTACAGCCTTTGTTGAAATCCCTAAAGACATCAACAAGGGTATTAGGTTTTTCTCTTGGGAAGGGACAGTGGTAGTTAAGTTAGCAAATCAGTCAAAGGAAATTACTTTGTTAACTGGTGAAGAAATAATTGTGATTCCTAACTCCACACAACCTCCTGTTGTTCGTCGGTTGACGCTCAAAGAGTGGAAAGAAATTTCTAAAACCAGTGAATTATTGCGAAGCTTTGATACACCATTGCCTACCCAAACTGTCATTGACAAGCTCATCCCTGGGCAATCAAGCCTCAGGCAAACGCCTCCAGGCAAAAAATCCTAGAGTTGCTTAGCAACTCTAGGATTTTTTGCCTGGAGGCGTTTTTTGATTTTAAATGATTCAATAAAGCGATCGGCATCGGCTTGCGAGAATTTGTCTGAAGGAGCTACTACAACTACCTGATAAAGACGAATATTATCAGCAATACAAATTCGCCCCTTTGTAGTTGCATCAATCGATTGAATCTTCCCATTACCATCGAAATCTAGGCATGGAGTTTCACCAAGTTTAGACTCTTTGGAGGAATTGATTTTGCCTTGAATGCTACCAGTAATAAAACCTTTCGCACCTTGATTTATCCTTGCTTGGATCTCAGAGTCAGTAAATTTTTATGGGTAGTCATTAGAGCTAACCATATAGGCTGAAGTATTGGACTCAGATATTGCCATATTTATCTTGACTGCACCAACTTCAGTCTTCTTTTCTTGAGACTGTTCTTGTGGTTTAGTTGGCATTTGCACGCTGAATTTCCCAGACTCAGAGCTGTAATCTTGCCAACCATTTGTAGCTGAGGGTTGAGGTTTAGAATCTGTATTTTTCGCTTTATCGGATGAATAGATTGGATCTGCTGATTTGCTTGAACTTGCAGTTTCGTTTGTAGATGGGGTACAAGCACCTACAGTAAATAAAACCAAACTAACTGCAAAGGAAAGATATTTTTGCATGTTCATTTAATGTTGGCTCATCTAGGTAAATAGGTGGAAGGAGGCATAAGAAGACGACGAAGGAAATCAAAATCAATCCAGCTAAGATTGTATGCCCACTCAAACATGGCTACATATAGATACAAATACTTTTT
>JBIKYZ010000355.1:0-4502 GCA_044354985.1 Pseudanabaena sp.
TGTGACAATTATTGGCATAATGGGTTTAGGGATAATGATTTGTTTTCGGTTGAAAGTTGAAACTCTCATTATCCCTTTTCGCTTAATCCCGCTCTTTCTTTGCTTCAATCTTGTCCAAAGTCCAACCTTTCAGAGTTTGCAGTAATGTACCATCCAGACTCCAAATCATGATGTTTTTGTCAGCACCACCCGAAATAATCCATTCACCATTAGGACTAAATATTGCTGCACGAACATCGCCACGGTGTCCGCTGAGGGTGAGTATTTCAGTACCATCACGATGCCAAAGTTTAATCGTCTGATCGCCACTGCCCGATACAATCATCTCTCCATTGGGACTAAACTGAGCACTCCAAACTGCGGAGGTATGTCCTGTCAAAGTATTAAGGCGATCGCCTTGCAGATTCCACAATGCGATTGTTTTGTCGCTACTACTAGACAGAATTGTCTGACCATCAGGACTAAAGGAAGCACTCCGAATCGCAGCCGTATGTCCAGTAATTTTGGTGATTTCTTGCCCGTCGATCTGCCAAAGTGTGATCACCTTGTCCAATCCCCCTGTGACGATTTGGGAACCGTCGGGACTAAATTCAGCGCTCCATACTCCTTCTAGATGGGCTTGGATACGATTCTTTTCTTTAATCTCATAGATGGCACGATAGATTGTACTAGCAAGCTGCAAGCGATTTTCGCTCGCAATTGCTTCGATATCTGGCAGCCACTGTTTCGCGATATCCATGGATTTAGCTAGTTCATCAAGATCGACTAGATCGTTAGTAAGCAGACTGTTTAAGCTCAAACTATCAGCGATCGCTTGCGAATTTTTGAATGAACTTTCTAATTGGCGAACGGTTTGACGTAATTCTCCTTGAGTTTTTTCTAGCTCTTTTTGGAGCTTTTGGATTTCTGGAGCCTGTGATTTGCGAATGACCACGGCTAGATAATCATGTACTAATTGACAGCGATTGGTGGCGTTCTCAGGGATCAATACTACTAATCCTGAACCAATCAAAATTTGAAGTACAAGTTCTATAGGGTTTCAATCGTCGAGTGGGCGGCTTCGGGAGAAAAATTACCTAAGGGATAAAGAACATTTTTGCTGAGAATGTCATTATCGATCGCACTCATACCTTTAACGCGATTGCACTCTAAGAGGCAGTGAATATAGTCTTCACGGAGCGACAGCACAACTTTAATCGATGACAAGTATTGGAAATCACTAAGTAAGCTGCCGATAAATTCAAAGAATCTGAGGCGATCGCTAGTGCTGTGTTGATGAACAAAGAAAAATTCTTCAAATTGGTCAAAGATTAAGACAGTACGGAGGTTGTGGGCTTCATTCCAGCGCAATTGTTCGATTAAGCGATCACATAATTGTTCTCTGTTTAAATCTTCGCTATTAGTTTCGTTGCTAGTAGAGGCAAGCAGAGGAGCTGAAGTTAAGTGAAATGAATGCAAAGCTTCTGTTAACAGATTAATTAGTTCTTGTTCCCAACTTGTATAGACTCGCATCGAAATGGGTATGACATCGCGCCCCCCAAATGAAGCCTGTTGCAATGCTGGCATCAATCCCGCATTCACGAAAGAGCTTTTGCCTACGCCTGAGTTGCCATGTAGCACAATCATTTTATAACGCGGCTCACTAATGCGACTAGTGAGTTCGTCAAGATCTTGCTTACGCCCTGACGCATAGATCTCTGGTGAAATGATGAATTTATTGTTTTTGTCTACAAAACTGGAATGCTCTTCCAGACAAGATTGCAATTGACCAGCACCAATAAAGGCGCGGTAACCGTAACGCTGCTCGATTGCTAAACTTTCTTGTTTTGTTTGAAATGCTTCTAGATATTGACCCTGACTAAAATACAAATTACGTAGTTCATTCAAAATCCGAATGTACATACGCGGATGTCCGCAATGATCTCTGCTTTTAGCAGTAATGAGATTGGTCAAAGCCTGCTGGTTATCACCTAGTCGGATTTGAGCCTCGGCAAGGTAGCACAAATACAATCCGTATAACCAATGTAAGGTTGTGGTTACATTTTCTAAAAGTGCGATCGCTTGTTCAGCGTAGCCCTTTGCTATTTCCCATTCTTTTTGTTCGAGAGCAGCTTCCGCTAAAAAACCATAATCAGCCGCCAGATTGCTGACATCGCCACGGGTTTGATGAATCTGGATTGCTTTTTGAGAGATGGAAGTTAGTTCTGTCCATGCTTTCAAATGATGTAAAGTCCGTTGCAACTGTAAATAGCACTGAGACATCAAATCGAGGCGATTGACAAATTTAAAGCATTTCAAACTCTTGGCAAATAATTTTTCTACTGCTTGCCAGTTTTCTTCGTGAGAATGTTTTTCGAGTTTAGTTAGGTGATAGCGCCGTCGTCCAATTTGATAAAGAAGTAAACCTTGCCGTTCAATATTTTGGACAGATTCCCAATACTTATAGCTAGCTTTTAGGTAGGACAATGATTGAAGACAATCTCTAGTATTCATGCCCCGAATGAAGTCTAAACCTGCTTGTAGTTGGGGCGAGATCTGCTCTCCTTGATTGCGAAGATCCCGCTGAGCAGCATCCAGTTCTGTCAGATAAATACCACCTAGATGGGAAATCCGACCAAGGCTATGACTGGGATCGATGAGATTAGCACTTAGAGCTAAATGGAATAGAGCTTCAGTTCCCGAAGTTATCGATGAAATCAAGTCCTCACTAGCGATCTCAAATTCAATCGTGGTTGTCCAACTCTCAAAGTCAGGAGCAACTCTGATCATTCGTTTTAGTAAGTCATCATTGATCCACAAAACAATTGGATACAGACAGTTTTTACGAAATTCCTCACGAATCTGATTTAGCCCCTTTATTAAAACATCAGGATCTTCGGCTGCTTCTAGCCCCGTTACCATCACCGCAGGTAAGTTGCCTTCTCGCGTGGCAGGGGTCGATGAATGAATTGCATAGTAAATCGATTTAGTTGTCTTCTCTAGTCGAACTTGACGCATTGATGTTGGTAATATTTCAGATAATCTAGCGATCGCGCGATCGCGAAGATTGGCATAGTTACAACGCGCTAACAGTAGGGTAAAAGTCCCATCATAAATATCCAGCAGCAAAGACAATTCTTGAAGTGCGTCTTCAATCTTAGGAGAGATGTTAAAGGATTTGACTAATTCGTTTTTATAAATATCAAGTTCTGATGTCAAGAGATGGAGAGCCTGTTCTGCTTCAAGCGACATGTTAACCGCAGTTACGTCTTCTTCTCGTAATTGGTTGGAGTAGGGAACCTGTGACATAGATGTTTTCTCCTCAGCGATCTCGTGGGCATTGCCCACCTTAAATTTGCTTGTTTGCTTGCTTATAAACATTTAAGAATTACTTCTTGCGTTCAAAAGCCCTAAGAGATCCCTCAATCTCCCTTGAAAAGAGGGAAGAATTTAAATTTTCTCCCCTTTTAAGGCTAACGTATACACACAACTAAAGAAATTTTCATATTTAATTAATTACCCCACCCTAGCCCTTCCCTTGCAAAGGGGAGGGAACAAGATTTCTAGTTTTCTCCCTTGCCAAGGGGAAATTAAAGGGGGGTATTTAGACTTATGTGTACAAGCAAGTAGGGTGGGCATTGCCAACCCTACTTGCTATGATTTGTCGAATTCTTGGGCGGTGGCAAGTACAGGATTTACTTCAAACCAAGAACCATCTTCATCTTGATACTCATATACATACATGCTTCTAATCAAGGTTTGATAGCCTGTATCTCCCACCACTTTCTTGGTGCTATTAACTTGACGCAATAGTCTCCATTCGTCATCATCTATGGAAAGAACCAACTCGTTGCGACGCTTACGGATCGTATCTTCGAGAACTTCTAGAGTGACAGGCAACCCGCGTTGTTTGCGAAGAGCATCATTGAGCAATCGCATAATGTTTCGTACATGTCCACCACTCGCAAAGCAAAGGCGATCCAGCGTCTCCATACTATCAAAGACTTCTTTAATAGCATTCAATCGCTCAATTGGCGTACTATCTGGCAATACTCGCGATAGAATCATTTGACGCAGCAGTGCAATACCTTCTTCGTGGGTGCTGCCATCACGACGCACCACAGGAACCATCGGCAGCACAATCGGATCAGTCATAAATCTGGCGGTTAGCGTACCGTAATCCCTTGAGAATCTCAATGCAAGGGGCATCGTGTACACCACATGGCATTGCAATTTGCGAAGTTGCTCAGCGCGATCGACAAATAAATATTCAGTTTGTGGTCTTCCCCAAGGTTTGGGCGAGTCATCGACGCGATCGAGGTTATCAACAATGACCACAACGCCTTCTTTTCCTAGCTTTTTAAGATCTGCGATCGCAGGTAAGAGGATTTCATTGTTAATTAACTCACCTTACGCAGATAGAAAATCCAGAGATTTGATTTAGATAAAAGAGTCTGAGAATGTATACTGAAACAAAGTTTGAACGTAATTGCTTCATCGAAACTAAACCAAGAGTAGCACAT
>JBIKYZ010000117.1:0-14945 GCA_044354985.1 Pseudanabaena sp.
ATTATTTCCCACTCTTTGCTTGATAAATCGGTATTATAGGGTTGGCGCATCTTGACTGGTTGATACTAGACTTCATCAGTATTTATACCTGTTTTGGTGCGCCCTTGCATTCTTAAATGCTTTCTAAAGCACAGATTTTTTATGCTTTATATCTCTATGACGAGCGAGACTTTGCGATTTCGACAAGAGTTGAAAATTCAGTCGCGATCATTAGGATGAGCAGTGCTTCGCATCGCCCATCCTAATGATCGCGACTGAACTTTGGTTTTACAGAGAGGTGAGGCGATCTCGTTTGTATTGGGTTACGGTATGCTTACTCTAGAAGTCTGAGATGACAATTACATTATCAAAGCTGCATATACAGATCTGGCTTCAGTAGCTATGAAGCTATGAGTTACAGTGCTTTGCTCTCAAACCCAAACCAATAATTTTTGGGGAGTGTTGCTTAAATTGCCGTAAACCCACATAAGGGTTATACGTTATTTTGCGAGTAGAATCTTTTATGACTATCTATTTCTATACGACAAACCAAGCATATTCAGAGTTCTCTAACTTCTCTCCCTTTGGTATTGAGTTAGATGGTTATTGGTGGAGAACTACAGAACATTATTTTCAAGCTCAAAAGTTTTTAGACAAAGCCTATCAAGATAAAATCCGCCAAGCTCCAGATCCTAAGACAGCCGCGAATCTAGGAAGAAGTAGGGCGATCTCAATTAGAGAAGATTGGGAAGAAATAAAAGACGATGTGATGCGTAAAGCTGTTTTCCAGAAATTTCAAACACATCCTAAACTTAGAGAGCTTTTAATTTCTACAGGTAATGAAGATATTGTGGAAAATGCTCCAGGGGATTACTATTGGGGCTGTGGAGCCGATGGCTCTGGGAAAAATATGTTAGGCAAAATCCTCCAAGAAGTTCGCTTTCAAATCCAAGATGCAAATACTAAACGCGATTAAGATACTAAGATCAAAAAGTTTAGGACTTACGCATCTGCCCTGCAATAAATTGCGGACTTAAAGCTTAAACCTGTTGAAACAGGTTGGTTTGAGGCTTTCTTTAGTCAGTTTTAACTGACTTGAGCTTTGAGCCAAGAACTTTAGTTCTTGGTTGATTTGCGTAAGTCCTAAAGTTGATTTATTGAAATCAAAAAGTTATGATAGATGGAGAATAGAGACTCTAGCTTGTTCATATTACGAAGATAATGACAATTGAAATAATTAAGGCAGATCTAAGTAAGCAGTATCATACAGAAGCATTAATCCAATTGATGAGTGAATATGCTCTTGATGCAATGGGAGGAGGTCAAGATCTGTCAGAATTTGCTAAAAATAATCTAGTTGCCGAATTATCTAATCGGAGTTCTGCCCATGTCATTATCGCATTCGTCGATCATATTCCAGCAGGGCTAGCGATCTGTTTTGAAGGGTTTTCTACTTTTGCTTGTAAGCCTCTACTCAATATTCATGATCTGATTGTTTCTTCCCATTACCGAGGTCAAGGTTTTTCGAAATTAATACTCCAGATGATAGAGGCGATCGCATTGGATTTAGGCTGTTGTAAACTAACGCTAGAAGTCTTAGATGGCAATCATGTGGCTAAATCTGCATATAAATCTTTTGGTTTTAGTGGCTATGAACTAAACCCAGAAATGGGTCATGCATTATTTTGGGAGAAGAAGTTATCGATCGCAACATGTCTCTAACCAATTGGCGCATTTTAGAAACAGTTGAAATACCGACTTGGTTAAGCGAAAAAGTTGGTAAATTTGCGGCGCAGTTACTTTGTCAGAGAGGAATCATTGAGCCTGAGCAAGTAGAATCATTCCTAGATATTGCTGCATACCGCCCCACTAGTGCCTTTGCCTTTGGTGTAGAAATGGAACAGGCGATCGCAAGAATTCAGCAAGCATATGAACAGGGAGAAATGATCGCAATTTGGGGGGATTTTGATGCAGATGGGATTACCGCGACATCGGTTTTGTGGGAAGGATTAGGACAATTTTTTGCTCAAGGCGATCGCTTAGTTTTTTATATACCCGATCGCCTCAAAGAGTCTCATGGGATCTCGATTAGAGGCTTAGATGAGTTGCGATCGCAATGCCATTTAGAGGGAAAATCACTAAGCTTAATCATTACCTGTGATACGGGTAGCACTTGTTTTGATGCGTTAATCCATGCTCAGGATTTAGGAATTGATCTGATTGTCACCGATCACCATACTTTGCCCGATCAGCGTCCACCAGTAGCCGCAATTATCAATCCGCGTTACTTACCAAATCAGCATCCATTATTTAATTTGTCAGGGGTAGCAGTTGCCTACAAACTAATGGAAGCATTGTATGAAACCTTGCCAGAAATTCCCCAGCAGCCCTTAGAGGACTTGTTGGATTTGGTTGCGATCGGCTTAGTGGCTGACCTAGTGAAACTTACTGGAGATTGTCGATATCTTGCGCAAAAGGGAATAGAAGTATTGCGGCAAAAGCAACGCCTCGGTGTCCGAATGCTCTTGGAGCAATGTAAAAGAGTCGGAGATCGCCCAATTGATATTAGCTTTGGGATTGCGCCGCGTATTAATGCCGTAAGTAGAATTTGGGGCGATGTACGGAAATGCGTAGAATTGCTGACTACTCGCGACGAGAGGGTCTGCAAAGCGCTAATTGAACAGACTGAACTGGCTAACACACAGCGTAAAGCTTTACAAAAAAAGGTTTTTAAACAGGTTCAAGCTAAAATTGAACAACTCGATCTTTCTACGACAGGGCTGATTGTGCTAGCCGATCCGCAATGGTCAGTGGGCGTTTTGGGCTTAGTGGCAGGACAGGTGGTTGCCGAATATGCTCGTCCGACGATTCTCTGTACCGTCGAAGATGGAATTGCTAAAGGCAGTGCGCGATCGCTAGAGGGCATTAATCTTTACGATCTCCTCAAAGGACAAGAACATCTATTGCTCAGCTTCGGCGGACATCCGCTTGCAGGTGGTTTGAGTTTTGAACTTGAGAATTTGCAGTTACTTACTGAGTCGATCGATCAGAAGTTTTGGAGTCAATATGGTCAATTGCTAAGTAAGGCGATCAACATTGATTTAGAAGTAAATATTGCCGATCTTAGCAAAGAATTATTTAATGAATTTAAACAACTAGAACCTTTTGGCATGGGTAATCCCTATCCGAAATTATTGGTTCGAGATTGCCAATTCTCAGAGATATCCAATGCGAATATTCGCACTCAAAAAGGACAGAAAGTTGAATATATTAAAACGGAGTTTACTCTAAGCGATCGCAATGGCAATCAAATTTATGGAGATTGGTGGGGACATTATAGTTATGAGTTACCCGATACAAGTTGCGATGTGGTGATTGAACTTGTGGATAATGCTTTTCGCCGTCGTTACGATGTGCGATTGCTTGATTTCCATGCTCAGAGTGTACCTCTTAGCGCTGAGTTACCATCCCTTGCCACATCAATCAAAAAAAACGATCTAAACCTCAAGGTCATTGATTGGCGAGGGCGTGATCTGATCGAGCTTGAAGACCACTTATCAGCAACTATCTGCGATCGCTGCCCTCAAAGTTGGCAAGATGTCAACACTATTATTGATCGAGCCCATCAAGCTAATCAGGCCCTCGCGTTAGTTTATCCTCGACCTGAACAGATAAATGGAGCGATCGCATGGCAAACTTTAGTGGGAATTGCCAAATATCTGAGTCGAACTGGTAAGGAAATTAAGCGATCGCAACTAATTGCAAAATTAGGAATTGATGATCAAGATGTGTTGCAGATTGGATTTGAGGAGCTTCAACAATATGGTTATGCTGTAAATGCGATCGCTGTTTCGTCAGATGATAGAGATTCGATTATCCGTATAAGCTCTATTCCATCAACATATGATGGATTTACCTCAGCAAGCCAATTTATCCAAGCCGCGAATGAGTTAGCATTCCAGCAACAATTTTTCGATCGCCAGTTGTTGAAGAACGCCCTGCTAACTGAGCAAAGCAGTTCTATTGCCGCAACGGCAAAAGAAACCCGCCATATTCAGTCCTCTTCAGAGGACTTTAGCTCTTAGCCTGCACTTGAGTGCAAGGCATCCGTGCGCAAGTTACACCAAACGTTGATATCGCATTCCAGGATATGGCGCGATCGCACCCACAAGTTCTAAATGCGTTAAAGATCCTAAAACCTCACCCGAAGGTGCTTTTGTTTGTTCAACGATCCAATCTAGGCTGACGGGATCGCCAAACCCGATCGCTTGGAGAATATTTTGTTGCAGGAGTGGCAATTCCGAAATTGCGATCGCAGGTGCTGGCTTATCTAAATTTGGCAACATTCCCAAAGATTCTAACAGCTCATCCACACCTAAAATCGCCTGTGCACCTCTACCCAATAGCTTCAAGCAACCCTTTGCTTCACTCACTTCGAGGGAATTGGGTAAGGCATAGACATCGCGCCCGTATTCATTTGCTTGATAGGCGGTAATCAAGGCTCCCGATCGCTCTGGTGCTTCCATTACTAATGTCACGCGGCTAAGTCCTGCAATAATTCGATTACGGGCAGGGAAATGAGTTTTGTCGGGTGGAGTCCCTTGGGGATATTCACTCACCACTAAGCCTGAAGACACAATCTGTTCGTATAGAGACTTGTGTTTGTAAGGATAAATGCGATCGACTCCTGTCCCCACTACGGCAACAGTTTGACCACCAACTTCCAAGCAAGCTTTGTGTGCTTCTCCATCAATACCTTCTGCCATACCAGAGATAATCGTAAATCCACGACTCGCTAATGCCGAGACTAATTTCTTTGTCCACCGTCTTCCATATGGTGTAGCGTTGCGCGTCCCCACGATCGCAACGGTGTTCCGCTCATTCCAATTAGTTAGATTTCCTCGATAATACAAAATTGGTGGTGGATCAGGAATCTCCCAAAGTAACTGTGGATATTCGCGATCGCTTGGAGTCCAGAAGTTAAGATTGTTATGTTCATGTACTGCCAATAGAGCCACAGGTTCTACTTCGCTCTGCGCTTGACGAATTGATTCGAGGGTCTGACCACCAATACCTTCGACGGCTTGTAAATCACTCGATATCGCATTCCAAGCCTCAGACATGGAGCCGCCAAAGGCTTGATAAAGTCGCTTCATCAATACTGGCCCAATACCACGTATTTGTGACCATGCTAACCAATAGGCTCTTTCCGTATTTGGGCTAAGGCTCATGAATTCTGTTGTGTTAAGTACTCAAAATAAATTTCTCAAACTTATAGGTTTGCGCTCCATCAGATCGTAAATCTATAAGCTTGGGTTTGGGATTAATTACAGCCATCTACTTACTTTAGTAAATGGTTGATGCCATGCTCTAAACGAGAGCTGACAGTGGTTGCATCTAACTCACTATCGATAGTTAATAATTTCTGTTTATAGCCGTAATATTCTAATAAAGGAATAGTCAGATCTAAAAATTGCTCAATTCGTTTTTGAATTATCTCAATCGAGTCATCAGAGCCACCACGAGATCGCGATCGCTGCATCAAAGTCTCTTCAGAGGCTTGTAAATAAATTGCGTGGTCAAGAGGGCAGCCCAACTCTTCCAATAGAAAATCTAGCTCCTCGGCTTGAAAAGAAGTACGGGGATAACCTTCTAAAATCCATCCTTGTTGAGCATCTTCCATCTGAAGCCGTAATCGCATTAGCTCAATCATCAGCATATCGGGTACAAATTCACCAGCATCGATGAATTTTTTTACTTTCACACCTAAATCTGTTGCTGTTGCCATCTCTAATCGCAAAATTTCGCTAGTTGAGATCACAGGAATATTGAGCAAAGATTGTAGATGTAAAGCTTGGGTAGTACGTCCTGAGCCCGATGCCCCTAATAGAATGATTCTTGCCATAGGTTTATGCCATCACATTCTTGAAAAAGGCGATCGCCTCTTTTAGGGAAGCAACAAAGGTATCGATTTCGGCTTTGGTATTATAGAAATAGACACTGGCTCTTGCAGTGCCGCTAATTCCTAAAAAGCGATGTAATGGCTGAGTGCAATGGTGTCCTGAACGAATCGCAATACCATCTTGATCGAGCATTGCCGATAGATCATTGGCATGAATTCCATGGGCGATCGTGAAGGATGCCAAACCTGCGCGATCATGTCTTGGCCCATAAACTTTGATGTCAGGAATATCGTCGAGATAATCCATCAAATATTCAATTAATTCCTGTTCATAATCATGGATTTTATCCATGCCGATCGCAGTTAAGTAATCCACTGCTGCACCAAGTGCGATTGCCTCGCCAATCGCAGGAGTTCCTGCTTCAAATTTGTGAGGTAAGCCAGCATAAGTAGAATGATCGAGAAAGACATCAGCAATCATTTCGCCGCCGCCCATAAATGGAGGCATTTCTAGCAATAGGTCACGCTTGCCATAGAGAAATCCAATTCCCGTCGGCGCACACATCTTATGTCCCGAAGCCACTAACCAATCGCAATCGAGCGCTTGAACATCAATTGGCATATGTGGCACGCTCTGACAAGCATCTAGCAATACTTTCGCACCTTGAGCATGAGCCAATGGAATCATTTCCTCTACTGGATTCACACAGCCAAGAGTATTGGAAACATGGACAATTGACACCAGTTTGGTTTTAGGGTTGAGCAAAGATTTAAACTGCTCTAAGCTCAATTCTCCTAAGATTGTTGGCTCTAGAAATTTGAGAACTGCGCCTGTACGCTGTGCAATCAACTGCCAAGGCACAATGTTACTATGATGCTCCATAACTGAGAGAATTACTTCGTCACCTGCCTTCAGGTTTGCCCATCCCCAAGTATAGGCAACGAGATTAATCGCTTCACTGGCATTGCGGGTATAAATTATTTCCTGTGATGACTTGGCATTGACAAATTTAGCGATTTTGTCACGCGCACCCTCATAAGCGTCAGTAGCTCTAGCACTGAGAGTATGAGCGCCACGATGCACATTGGCGTTGTCATGCTCGTAATAATATTTCCAAGCTGCAATCACCGATTTTGGTTTCTGGGAACTAGCGGCGTTATCAAAGTAAATTAGTGGTTTGCCATTGACCTCTTGATTCAAAATCTCAAAATCTGCTCTGACCCGATCTGCTAGAGTCTTTTCATAGGTTAATGTCATGAGTCTTACATAGTTGCTGTCGTAACTGCTATCTGCATTTTAACAGTTCAAAACCCAAAAAGCATGAGATGACGAGGTGCGCTGCCCTATACTTCTCAGTCTGCTAATTTCCATACTTTCACCTTTCCGTCGAGACTGCCACTAATCAGCAGCTTTTGATCAGCACTAAATACAACTGATGACACTCCACGCTCATGCTCTGATAAAACTTGAGGCGATCGCTTGCTCTTTAAAGACCAAATCCGAATTGTCTTATCAGCACTGCCGCTAGCCAATAAACTACCGTCATTACTAAAAGCGATTGTATGCACCTCACCAGTATGTCCTGTAAGAACATCCTTTAACTGCCCCATCTTTGCATCCCATAGACGCACAGTGTTATCTTCCATCGCACTAGCGATCGCATTACCATCATTGCTATAAACTAGCGATCTCACAGGACTGCCGTTTTCTACTAATGTCTTGAGAACTTTGCCTGTCTCCACATTCCATAAGCGAATTGCGCCATCTTCACTACCACTTGCTAAAACTTTGCTGTCGGGTGTAAATGAGACATCGTAGACCCAAGATTTTTCAGCTAGTGTGCTGATTAGTTTGCCAGTTTCTGCATTCCATAGGCGAATTGTACGATCGGCTCCAGAGCTAGCGATCAACTTACTGTCAGGACTGAATATGGCAGTATATATGCGATCTTGATGCCCTTCTAACGTATTTAAGATTTTACCTGTAGCAACTTCCCAAATGATTATTTTGCGATCATCGCTGGCACTGACTAAACGCTTACCATCGGCGCTAAAGTGCACATCATAGACTCTTCCTGAATGACCTTTGAGAGTCTGTAGTTTTTTATTTGTTTGTAAGTCCCATAGCTCAATAATACGCTCTGAACTCGCTCCAGCCAAGATTTTGCTGTCGGGACTAATCGTAACTCCATAAATTGCATCCTTCGCTTCGTTGATCGTAAATTCCTTTATTGCGGATGGAACTAAATTGGATGAGTTTGTTAACTGAGGGGGAGATTCTAGCAATCCAACTCTGTCGGGAGATTCGTTAAGAGTAGGTTGATTAATCGGTTTAGGCGGAGAGCCAACCGTGAGAATGATTGTGGTGATTGCGATCGCACCTAGAGTGATGATTCCTAAAGCCCAATGCCAAGGCTGAAAATATGACCAAATTCTTGGTTGAGGTGCTTCCTGATTTTGTTCAGAGTATTGATTTGATTCTTTTTTCTGGGCAGAATGACGATCAAGTATAGGAGGAGTATTGGGCTGACTAAGGTTTTTGGGGATTCTTTGCTTTGACTCGTCACCAATCAGTATGGTTGATAAGTTCTGATTTACATGGGAGACTGGATAGCGATCAACAAATTCTCGAATCGCCTCATATGCAGTTTCGGCACTAGGATAACGCTGTCGAAAATCAAACCGCACCATCTGAGAAAGAATATCCGCAAACTCAGGATAGACCTTGGGTGCAGATGCTCGCCACAGAATTTCTAAGTTATCATCTTTAGCTAAATGACTAGGTGAAATACCTGTCAGAGCTTGAATGCCAATCATGCCGATCGCATAGATGTCACTAGCAAATTTGGGCTCGCCATGAGCCTGTTCGCTAGGCATATATCCAGGTGTACCAATTCCCACAGTGTAGCCATCGTCTGGCTGTCCAGCTAATAGAGCTGTGGGCGTAACGATTTGCTTAACAACCCCAAAATCAATCAAGAAAAGCTGCCCATCCAGACGACGAATAATATTTTCGGGCTTAATGTCGCGGTGAATCACATTGTTTTGATGGACAAAGCTGAGGACAACTAAGAGATTTTGCAATAAATCTGCAACTACGAATTGTTCCCAAATCTTGCCACGAGGCAGTTCGTGGCTAAGGTCTTTACCATCAATATATTCTTGAACTAGATAAAATTCTGATAGTTCTTCAAAGTGGGCAAATAGTTGTGGAATTTGAGGATGGGTTCCGAGTCGGTAGAGAACTTGAGCTTCAGTTTCAAAAAGTCGTCGCGATAGCTGTAGAACACTGGCTTCTTGAATATGTGGACTTAGTCTTTTGATGACTCTAATGGGGCGATCGGGCAGGTGTAAGTCTCGTGAGAGATAGGTCTCCCCAAATCCACCACCACCCAAGCGTGATGTAACTTCGTAATGCCCACCGACTATTTGTCCAGTTGTCAGACTCATAAGTTGTTTTTTGTAGATCCTTGGACTTGATTACAATATTGCCATAAGTATAAGTTGCTGTAAGCGTAGGACGGGTTAGTGAAACGTAACCCATCATGGACAAATACATTGATACGTTACGTTTCACTAACGCATCCTACATTTAATTAATCTTTCCTACTTAATAAGTATGGCAAGATTGTTGTCAAAACATGCGTTTTATTGAGATCAAAGCTTTGCTAGCAAAGCTTTGATCTCAATAAAACGCTATAGTGATACCAAATAATGTGTCTTGACTATGACCCCGTTACCGAAATATCGACCGAAACAATTATCGCTAGGCCCGTTAGAGTCGGAAATCCTAAATATTATTTGGGATAGCACAAGGTTAGGTGCTACGGATATTCACGATCGCATCCTGTCTGATCCCGATCGCGAGTTAGCCTATGGCTCAGTGATGACTGTATTGCGGCGATTGGAGCAAAAAGGCTGGATTCATTGCGAAAAAGAGGGTCGTGCGCTCTATTGGCAAGCAAAAATTTCTCGTGAAGAAGCACAAGCATTAGAGGCGTATCACCAACTCAATCGCTTTTTAGAAGTGGGTGATGCGGATATTGTTGCCGCCTTTGCTAATGATCTCGATCACGCCAGTATGGACAAGCTTGAAGCGATCGCTGTCCGTCTCCAAAATATACGTCAATCGCGAGAACAATCACAGGAAGGTTAAGTCCATGCCCTTTTTCTCCATACATTTTGTGATGATATTTGGCTCGCTTTGCCTTGCTTGGGGATTGCGATATGGTTGGCAAAATGGTGGCAACGTTGCTCTCCCTAGGGGGTGGCAGATGCGTTGGCAGAAGGCGCTTGTATGCTTTGTCTTGCCGCCACTATTAGTAATCATGACCGCGATCGCAGTGCTCTGCATGGGATCTGAAGGGCAAATGATCGGCTTACAGGCAGGACGGCTGAGCTATGCGATCGCTTTAATATTTTTGATTTACAGCATTTTTCGCGTTGGGCAACTTGCCTTGAATGGCTGGCAGTCTTTACAAAAATTGCAAGCTCTAGTTGTCGATTCTCTGGAAGTCAACCCAGTTAAGCAATCGATGCGACTGCTAAATATGCCAATGCTATTTGCTGCTCAAATTGGTTTTTGGCGATCTCATCTTTATGTCAGCCAAGGGTTGCTCGATAGCCTTGATGCCGATCATCTGGAAGCCGTGTTGTTGCATGAACGCGCTCATGCTCACTACCGCGATACATTTTGGTTTTTCTGGCTCGGGGCGCTCCGCCAAGTGATGCCTTGGCTCCCAAATACTCAAGCTTTATGGGAAGAGTTGCTGCTATTGCGCGAACTTCGCGCTGATCGTTGGGCTGCGCAATATGCAGATGGTTTGTTACTAGCGGAGTCATTACTGGCGATGGTCAGTAGCAATATGCATCCAACCCAAACTTTTGCGGCGGCTTTTGGAGCGACAAATACTAGCGATCGCTTAGAAGAGCGGGTTAACTTTTTATTAGCCGAACCTGAGCCTTTGCCTCAATTTTCTTGGCGATCGCTATTTTGGATTGGGTTTTCTCTATTACCACTGGCTGTATTGCCTTTGCACTATTAAATCGTTATAAAACTTTGAGGTTTGCAACGTATTAGCCTCTGAAAACTTCAAAATCAGAATTACTAGATGTTATAGATTTCAATGAAAACAAAAGATGAATCGCGGTGCGATTCATCTTTTGTTTTCATTGCTGTCGTCACGTTTGGACAAAATCAAAACCCAATATAGATTTGCAGTGCAAAGCACCGCAAATCTAATCCACTGATAGGTCCTATACCACAACATAAAATGGCTATGCCTTTTTTTGATGTGGTCTTATACCAATTCACAAAAGAGTGAGAACACTTCTGAGAATTAAAAAACAAACATTGTAATGGTTTTAAAAACAAAAAATGGCTACGCCTTTTTTTGTTTTGGTATTAGCAAAGAAGAGTTAGAAAGAAAGATTAGCTATATAAATGGCTAAAATAGAGAATATATAATGCATCAACTCTATTTTTTGATTTTGTTGGTATAATGTCAATTTTCAAAATGGCATCGTCATTTTAAAAAACAGAACTAGTGAGGGTTTTGTTTTTTAATTATCGAAAATATGACTATATTTTCGATAATTGATATAACTATTTAGATAAATTTGATCGCCACCATCACCTATATGGGCAAAGCGAACTAACATGAATCAGCCCAAGGAGTCAAAACTCCAGTTTATCCGTATTGATCGAGGTATTAGTCAGTTCAATCATGACTACTACGCTGCCTTGGGCTTGCCAATCACCAGCAGTCCCTTTTACATTCGTCATGTTTATTTGAGCATTGCTCGTATATTGCACCCTGATGTTTATGGCTTTTCAGAAGAAGAAAAAGAAATCGCCACGCAATATCTAGCAAAACTGGTTAACCCAGCCTATAACGTGCTGATGAGAGAGGAAGAGCGTAGAGCTTATCAAGGGATATTTAAGCTGCTTGCTAAGCGTTTAATGCAAAAATCGCGCAATGTGCCAATTCATTCTAAGATCGCCTGTGAGTTGATGATGACTCCTAATGATGGTCTGTACGAGCGCTCAGTTGCCGCGATCGCAAATGTGCAGTACCAATCGATCAAAACTATTCTGGAATATACAGCTCAAATCAGCGAACTAAATCTGGTTTACATTCTCTATAAAGAAGGCTACCAATATGGTGCAGAAAACATGCCGCCCGTCCTTATGCCCATGTCACCCACCAAAAGCCCTCAACCTTATTCAGCAAACTATCCCACTCCACCCCAAAAAACTAGTTACGCATCCCCACCCCCTCAATACTCGATTTATCAGTCTTCTAGTAATCGTAAACCCGACTCTGATGAAACTATAATTCAAACCAGAATTGAGGAGCGTGATGCTGGAGCAATTGGCGATCGCTTGAAAATTTGTGAAATCTATATAAGTCAGGGCGATTGGAAATCAGCTCTCAAGGATTTGCGCGAGATCCTTCAACTGGACAAGAACAATAGTAAGTGTCATGCCATGCTCGGTGTGGTTTATAAAAATATCAATCAGCCGCAAATGGCAAAAGTTAGCTTTCAGCGATCGCTTCAGATTAATCCTAAGGAGTCATTGGCATTAAAGCATATCAACGATATCAGTAAACCAGTTCCGAGTCAGACGAATACTAATACCGCTAAGAACAATAATAAAAGTGAGCCAAATCCAAATCCTGCAACTACAAAAAAAGCATCTTTGCCACCACCACAAAAACGCGGCTGGCTATCAAATCTGCTCGGATGGGCTGCTTCACCTGATAATCAAGATGACTCGAAGCGCTAATGCTAAAGAAAGCCCCAAAGCATAAAGGCGGTATGGAGCACCGCTTTTATGCTTTGGGGTTTACATCAATTTCCGAGAAAACGCACTACAAGAAAATTTTTGAAAGTGTTGCGAAGCAACACTTTCAAAAATTTTCTTGGTTTGGATTTGGGTGCAAAGCGCTGTAAGTACCTGTGCAGAATAAAAATTACCCCAACCCGTAAGGTTGCGCCCCGCAGGGGCGCAACCTTACGGGTTGGGGTGTGTAATTAATTAAGCGTGCCTAATTATGTTAAAAAATTCGAGTGGAGGTCGAAATACTCAGAGCGGCAGCAAAAGATATAGAATGAACCTAGTTAAACCCATAGTAAGGAGTTTTGAGAGAATATGCAGCCAATCATTTTTCCAGGTTCTGCGGTGCGGGTTGTTAATGAAGGTGACACCTATTATGGATTTCAAGGACAGGTACAACGGGTAACCGATGAGCGTGTTGCTGTAATTTTTGGTGGTGGTAACTGGGAAAAGATTGTGTCTTTTCGAGCAACGGAGTTAGAACTAATCGATACGACTGTTAGCTCTAAAGCAAAGAAGAAATAATCGTGGCAAATTTACCGAATCCTGATAAGTCATTAGGTAAATCTTCGGGTAAGCCGTCTGGTGACTTTAGTCAAACGGGACGCTCTGCTGTCACCTTTTTGATTCGTAGCGCTGTTTTGGGCGTGAGTGCGATCGCTGGACTGAGTATTGGTTTAGCGATCGCTTTTATTCGCCCAGATTTAGTATGGCAACCTTCATTTAACTTTTTAAATTACAAAAAGCAGCAATTTACCCTCTCGGCAGACGCTTTGTTTGAGGCAAATAAAGCTAGCATTCGTCCAGAAAGTTTTCGCTTACTAGATGAAGTTGCCGCACAATTGCCATTGGCAACAGGCAAGAGGGTGCGAATTAACGGGCATATGGATGTAAGTAATGCGGGGGATGCGCTAACTCTATCCTATTTACGAGCCTCAGCAGTTAGGGAATATTTAGCAAGACTGCGCGGCGAACAAACCTATTATTGGATGGTAGTTGGCTATGGTGCTAGTCGTCCTTTGGCGAGCAGTGCTGGTGACAATAATAGTAAAGGTAACCGCCGCATCGAGATTTTTGTAGATGACTAAATATGCAAATCACCTTTCTTGGTACTAGTTCGGGCGTGCCTACACGCGGGCGCAATGTCTCCAGTGTGGCGGTACGACTACCTCAACGTGCCGAAGTTTGGTTGCTCGATTGTGGCGAGGCAACGCAGCACCAGTTGCTGCGAAGTGATGTCAAAATTAGTCAAATCACGAAGATTTTTGTTACACACATGCATGGCGATCATATCTTTGGTTTGCCAGGATTGCTAGCAAGTTGTGGCATGGCAGGGAATGTAAGCCACATTGATATTTATGGCCCAACTGGTTTGGGAGACTATCTCGATGCTTGTCTGCGCTATAGCGAGACTCGTCTCTCCTATTCGATTAAGGTGCATAAAGTCAAAGCGGGACTAGTTTGCGAGGATTCAGAATTTTATATGATGGCTGCTCCACTTAAACATAAAGTGACGGCGCATGGTTATCGTTTGGTAGAACGCGATCGCTCTGGTAAGTTTGATGTCGATAAAGCGATCGGTATGAATATCCCACCAGGCCCTATTTTTGGTGAATTGAAGCAGGGTAAAACGATTACGCTTCCAGATGGACGCAAAATTAATGGGAAAGAATTTTGTGGCGCTCCTCAAATTGGACGGAAGATTGCCTATTGCACGGATACAATTTTTTGTGATAGTTCAGTAGAACTTGCTCATAATGCTGATGTACTCATCCATGAGTCCACCTTTGCCCATCAAGATTCTGATATGGCTTTTCAGCGGTTGCATTCCACTAGTACAATGGCGGCACAGGTAGCGCTATTGGCTAATGTGAAGCAATTAATCATGACCCATTTTAGTCCTCGCTATTCCCCTGGCAATCCCATTCTATTGGAAGATTTAGTTAATGAAGCTAGAATGATTTTTGCGAATACTATTCCTGCATACGACTTCATGACCTATGAGATACCTGTCGCTAATTGATGTCAGTTCAAGCTACTTTAAGCTTGGTCACTTGCTCTTGAATCCTTCCATACGTGTTGCTTCGCAACACCTTTAGATTGGACTTTGGACAAGATTGAAGCAAAGAAAGAGCGGGATTAAGCGAAAAGGGATAATGAGAGTTTCAACTTTCAACCGAAAACAAATCATTATCCCTAAACCCATTATGCCAATAATTGTCA
>JBIKYZ010000356.1:0-4488 GCA_044354985.1 Pseudanabaena sp.
TATTTCCCACTCTTTGCTTGATAAATCGGTATTATAGGGTTGGCGCATCTTGACTGGTTGATACTAGACTTCATCAGTATTTATACCTGTTTTGGTGCGCCCTTGCATTCTTAAATGCTTTCTAATACTCCTTTGAACAGATACAGCACTTCTGAAGAACGCACGACTAAAGTCAAAGATGATGGCAGTTCTAACGCTGTTATTGTCTTCGTCTTGCTTTTCTTAGCTGTAGGCGCAGGAGCAGTTGCATATTACCTAAACAATCGTCCCGCTCCAGCGCCAATCTTAGTACCGAGTGCGGTTGATACGGTAAAAGAAAACAAATCAACAATAATTGAACGGAATAACACAACTATTAGAGAAGTAAGTCCTGCGACTTTGCAACCAACCCCCAAAGTTGAGATCACAGTCCAGCCTCAGCCTGTAGCACCAGCACCAGCAGTAACCGTAACAGCGCAACCGACAGCAACACCAGCTTCGACCCCAAAAGCTATGACTCCCTCTGCAAACCCAACGCCAACAACTACAGGTTCTCCTAATAATTAACCAATCCCAATAAAAAAGAGGCAGTGCTTTGCACTGCCTCTTTTTTACTGGGGATTAGTTTGACTGGGAATCATCACGATCGCCCAATAAGGAACTTCATCAGCAACGACTGAGGAAATTTGCTTGATCGTTTGATTGGGCATCGTGGCACGTTCAATATATAAGGCGCGTGAAAACAATCCTAATTCTTCTAAAACCGACTTAACTTTAGCGAAATGTCTACCTAATTTGATAATAATTGCCGCGTCAGCAACGGCAAGGCGATCGCGTAAAATATCTGCCTCTAAAGTTGCAGGCATGATACTCAGCACATCATTGCGATAAGTAAGAGGAGCGCCCAACATTGCAGCACTGGCAAAAGTCGAAGATATTCCTGGAATGACTTCTGTATGAAACCTGTCAGATAACCGATTGAAAATATACATAAATGAGCCGTAAAGCATCGGATCGCCTTCGCATAATACCGCCACATCCCTTCCTGCTTCTAAATGTTCAGCAATCTTTTCGGCGGCGATATCGTAATAGGGCTGTGAAGAGCGCTCGACACTAAAGGGAAGTGGCATCGGCACTTCAATCTGCTCAGGACGAATAAAATCAGCAACGATCGCCCTTGCCAAAACTTTGCCACTTTCCATA
Source organism: Pseudanabaena sp. (assembly GCA_044354985.1). Lineage (GTDB taxonomy): Bacteria > Cyanobacteriota > Cyanobacteriia > Pseudanabaenales > Pseudanabaenaceae > Pseudanabaena. The sequence goes on from JBIKYZ010000356.1 coordinate 1,183, forward strand.
GTGGGATAGGCTATCACGGGAACTGAAGTCAAAATGCGATGTGCCTTGATCGTCAATAGCTCTGGATCGCCAGGTCCAATTCCTAAGCCATACAAATTTCCTTTTTTTGCAATCACTTCTTCAACTGGGTTCATACTAACAATCCTAAATCATGAGAGAGAATCTTTTCCTTGTCTAGTTTGGTCAGTAGGGGCAATTCATAAATTGCCCCTACTGAAAAATCAAGTACATTGCTATAGCTCATTCTCCATCGCTAATGCATTCAAGGCTGCGGCTGCCATCGCACTACCCCCCCGCCGACCATGAATAGTCAAAAAGGGAACGCCACGACTGTTTGCAGCCAAAGCCGCCTTTGATTCGATCGCACCGACAAAACCAACGGGGAATCCTAGTATAACGGCTGGTTTGGGCAAACCTTGATCTAGCATTTCTAATAATCGAAATAGGGCCGTAGGTGCATTACCGATCGCTACGATCGATCCCTCAATATGCGATCGCCACAGTTCCATCGCGGCGGCTGATCGCGTATTGCCAATTGTTTTGGCAATTTCTGGCACTTCAGGCTCATTTAAGGTGCAAATTACAGGATTATTGGCTGGTAGGCGCTTGCGGGTGACTCCATTAGCAACCATTTGCGCGTCACAGAGGATATTTGCGCCATTTTTCAGCACTGCCCTGCCAATTTTCACCACATCTTCGGAATAGCCAAGATCTTTGATAATATCCGTCATCCCACAGGCATGAATTAAACGCACAGCAACTACTTCTAAGTCCTGTGGCAAAATTGATAAATCAGCCTCAGCACGAATTGTGGCAAAGGACTTTTGATAAATTTCATTGCCATCACGGATATAGTCAAGCATGTAACTGGTTAAAGGGGATCTCAAGTATTACGCAAATAAACCAAGAACTCAAGTTCTTGGCTAAAAGCTCAAGTCCACTGAAGTGGACTACAAAATACTTCTAAGCAACCCGTTTCAACGGGTTTTAGCTTTTAGCCCGCACTTGAGTGCAGGGCTTCTGCGTAAGGTGAGTTAGTAAGTAATTTGTAAAGTCACTAAAGCCTCGACTTTCTGCTCGCCAGCCAAAATTGGCATAGAAGCAGCTTTGTTTGCAAATGCGTCCATGCGTGGTTGAGGAACTGGATAAGCGATCGCTGAATCACTAATGTTAATAGTTTTGATAGTTTTGGGAGTAAAACCTAAGGCACTTAAAACAGTATTAGATTGAGTTTGCGCATCTTTAATGGCATCTTGAAGAGCGAGTTGCTTAGCGGCGTTTAACTCGACATCGGTGGCGATAAAGCTAATTTGCTCAATTTGATTTGCACCAGAGTTAACAGCAGCATCGAGTACTGAACCAGCTTGATCGATCGCTACTACAAAACTCACACTAGTCTGTCCTGTGAAACCTTCTTGGCGTTGGCGATTATTTTCATAGACATACTTGGGATTAAGCTGAATGCTGGTGGTTTGCAATTTCTCAACGTTTAGTTGCTGCAAGCGCGAGACAATGCTATTAGCTTGACGCGCAACTTCTTCTTGAACGGCGATCGCAGTTTTACCTTCCACATTTACCCCAAGCTGAATTCTTGCTTTAGTGGTTTTGACAGAGCGTTCCCCACGTCCCGTGACCGTAAGTACCCGCTCATTTTTTATCTCAGCATACTTAGCAGAAGATTCTTGGGCTTTTGCTGAAGGTGCGATCGCAGCGATCGAGGGAACACAAAAAGCAAGACTGAGAACAAATGTAGTTAAGTGACGCATATAATTAAATCCTTACGAACCTTGGTTTTACGATATTTCCATTTCTGTTGTTTTGAAGATATCACCTAGATTAAATAGGATTCAGCACGGTTTCATTTTCGGCAACGACAAAAAGTGATGTTCCCATTTTTAATCAAGAAGCAATTTTTTATGTCGCGGCAAAGCCGCGACATAAAAAATTGCTTCTTGATTTAGATTTTGATATCACGGCGCGTGATTCGACCATTGGGCGCATCAATATATCGGGGCAATGTACTTTGATCAATAACTTTTAGCGTATCCATATCGTAGGTTGTGTAAATTGTTTCCGCAGTTTCCAACTTAATATCGATTACTGTGACTGTTCTATTTGGTGCTAGATCACCACTTAGTAAGCGCCGAGGTCCATCACCTAAAACGCCTGCATAGAGTAGTTCTAATTTGCCTTTATGGGCGGGATAGTAAGCGTGATGATGTCCACTAATATAGGTATGCACATTATATTTTTCTAGTAAGGCTCTGAGTCGTTCAGCATCTTCCAAGTAATTGCCAGAAGTCTCGCGCCCCTTGGAAACTGCATATAGGGGCAAGTGCCCGATCGCAATCCGTAACTTCGCCTTTTGAGCGACTTCACTAGCAAGACTCTTTTCCACCCACTTCAGTTGTGCCGCTGGGATTTCGGCTGTAGATGCATCCCAAGTTAAAAAGAAAATATCATTTTGCTCAAATGTGTAGTAGAAAGGGAATCCTGCGCGATCAACAAAGTTTAAATTTGGATCATGTTTAGGATTATTCCAGTACTTGATTACCGCATTGCGATCATTCTCAAAGGTAGATTTTCCGCCAAAGGATGAACCTGATGCATCATGGTTCCCAATCGTAAATCCAAAGGGAAGTTTAGTTTTGCGAATTGGCGCGGCAATATGTTTGTCAAATCCTTGCCACATAGCTTCTATTTCGGAAGGTTTAAGGGAATTGTCTTGTCCCGCCACCATATCACCACCACACAGCACTAAGTCTGGTTCCCAGTCTGGGACAAAAGCGATCGTTTGTTTAACCTGATCAATATAATCAGTAGAACCATAAGCACTATTGAGATCGCTAATCACCACAATTCGCACATCACCCCTCGCAGGTGCATATAGACCTTTGGGCGCAGGATTAAGCGATCTTTTGACAGTTGGTGGAGATTTGGCTGGTTTAGGGTTATTGGCTGTGGGAGATTTGGTCTCTGTGGGTGCGATCTCGTCAGGTTTACGATTCAGAATTCCCGAGAAAGCAGCCCCACCAATCCCACCACCCAACGCTAATCCACCTAATATCAATAATTGTCGTCGTTTGAGTGCCATAGGGTCTTAAATATCAACTTGCTGCAATATTTTATAGCGATCGCTGGGTGTAATACTAAGTAATAATTTAGGTGAGAGTATTTTGACGCGATGTGCAACTAAGAAAGTGCAAAAAAACTCACAGCCGAAAGTGTTAGAAAATAGGACTAACACCATTAGCGGTGAGAATTATGTTTTCTATGGAATATTTTATCATTGCGGTATTTTGTAAG
>JBIKYZ010000357.1:0-4479 GCA_044354985.1 Pseudanabaena sp.
ACTTAATTCTAAGCTCAATCACTTCGCTCTCAAATCCAAATTATATATCAAGGCTTTGCAGCAATCTCACTTGGAATGGCAGTCTCTGAAACCTTTTTAGGCTTCTGCGTAACATGAGTTATTAAAAAATTACTTTTTTAGGAGTCGAGATTATGGCTCGTGTTGTTGTGATTGGTGCTGGATTAGGAGGGTTACCTGCTGCTTACGAGTTGAGGCACGTTCTGCCCCGCGAACATAAGATTACGCTTATTTCCAATCAGCCCAAATTTACCTTTGTGCCTTCGCTGCCTTGGGTGGCGCTAGGATTAAAATCCCTTGATAGCATTCAATTAGATTTAGCCAAAAACGTAGCCAAGCATAATATTGAGTTTATTCATGCAGCAGTCACGGCGATCGATCCGAAGTCGCATCAGCTCGAAATGGGCGATCGCACTTTGGACTATGACTATGCGGTGATTGCGACTGGACCTGAACTCGCAATGGACGCTTTGAAGGGCTTAGGTCCCGAAGGCGGCTATACCCAATCAATTTGTAATCCACATCATGCGGTGTTAGCTGGTGAAGCATGGCAAAAATTCCTAGCTAATCCAGGTCCAATCGTGGTGGGCGCATCGCCAGGGGCAAGTTGTTTTGGTCCTGCCTATGAATTTGCATTCCTAATTCACGATCAATTGAAAAAGAGAGGATTGCGATCGCAGGTTCCGATCACCTTCATTACTTCAGAACCATATGCAGGACATTTGGGCATTGGCGGTATGGCAAGTTCTCGTTGGCTGATGCGTAAATTTATGGCGGATCGAGAAATCGAACTGATGGAAAATACTGCTATTTCCCATTTTGAATCTGATGCTGTGCATTTAGTCGATGGGCGCGTGATTCCTTCTAACTTTACGATGGTGCTGCCACCTTTCCGAGGACCCAAGTTTCTCCGTGAAGCGGAAGGCTTAACCGATGCTAAGGGCTTTGTACCTGTATTGCCGACTTATCGCCATCCAGAATTTAGCTCAATTTATTCTGTCGGTGTTGTCACCCAACTAAAGGCTGTGGAGCAAACTCCGATTCCTACAGGCGCTCCCAAGGTGGGATTGATGTCTGAAGAAATGGCGCTAGCAGTTGCCCAGAATATTGCCTTAGAGTTGGGAGTTATCACTGGCAACCAATGCCGACCAACCTTACAAGCGATTTGTTTTGCCGATTTTGGCAATACAGGAGCGCTATTTTTAGCCGATCCGCTTCTGCCCAATGCAGCAGGCGAACGCAAACGCGCTTTCATCTATCATGGCTTTTTGGTTCCTTGGATTAAGGCAGGTTTCGAGAAGTATTTTCTCACGAAAATGTACTTTGGCTGGACGATTCCTTGGTTCGAGAAGATTGGTTTTAAGGCAATCGGATTGCCACTAGTAGTACCAATTATTCCTACTCCAGAACCTGAAGCAGTTCCAGTTAAAGCATGAGTAGAAATGGGAAACACCCTGATTTTGAATGGTAGGAGCAGACATGGATATCACTCTCAACAAGAGCGAATTGGAGACTCTGGCAAATCGATTCCGTGCTTTGTCAGACCCAACCCGTCTGCAAATCCTGATGGCAATTTGTAATCAAGAGCGCAGTGTGCAAGATATCTGCGATCGCACTGGACTACATCAAGGCAATGTATCGAAGCATCTGCGATTGATGAAGGATGCGGGCGTGGTAGCCTGTCGGCGCGAGAGTGTGTGGCGATTTTATCGAGTCATTGATACAGAGTTGCTCATGCTATGCAGTTCTACTCGTGGATCGACAGATAGTTCAAAGAACTGTTCAAATCTTTGCCAGAGTTAATTTTTAGCGATTTCAAAAATAATAGGATATAGATTTAATGAGCTGCCAAATTCGTCAATTTTTTTCTTGGTTATTGCTGATTAGTGCGATCACAATTTTTGCATTAATTGGACTCGGTGTACTCGATATGCCTAGTGCATCCGCCGCGATTCGCCAAATAGAGGAAGCGCCAAATCAGATGGTTTATCAGTCACGCCAATCCCTCAAAGATCAGCATGGTAATACTTGGCAAACCGTTGCTTTCAAGCGATCGCGTCCTGATGGCAATAGTAGCTTTGAGTTGCGCCTAGTGGGATTTCCTGATTTGGTAGCGATCGATCATACTCAGCCTTTGACTTTAACTAACTCGTTGGGGAAAACTCTCACGGCGACTGATACCTCTAGCAATATTTTCAAAGACGGAGTGCAGGCGAATGTCGGACAGTATGATCTGCAACCTTTGTTAGCGGATTTACAAGCAGAGATTCCTTTAAAGATTTCTCTGTCCACGCTCAAAGGTGATGCGATTAGTCTATCGGTTCCACCTGCGCTGGTTGCGGAATGGCAGACTGTGGCGAATTACTAAAAAAAACTTTCAAAACTAATTTGGAGAGAACAATGGCAGATTTATTTTCCCCTGAATGGATGAAAACTTTTGGCGAACTATGGAATGCTGATGCAGAGATTGTCAATGGACTTGCGAAGATTCATTTTAACTCTGTAATTGGCTATGGCTTTGAAGATCAAGACAAACCCAGTGGAATACTGGTGGTTCAGGAAGGCAAGGTGGTTTTTGCAGGAGCCTATGATAGTCAGTCATTGAACTGGGATTTACGCGCCGATCGCCCCCATTGGCAAAAGTGGACGACGAAAGGCTTAGATATGTTGGGTTTGAGTATGGCGTATATGAGCCGTAAACTACAATTCCGCGTTGGTGACTACACGGCGATGATCAAAGATCCAAGGATGGCAAGTCCATTTATCAAATCATTTGCAGTGATGAGCAAGGTTTAGGAACTTAGAAACTTCCACTTAACATCAGTAATTTTTAAAGGAATAACATCATGAAACCAAAATCAGCAGCTAAAAAACAAACTAGTCAACCTGTAACTCCTTGGCCCCTATCTCCTTCACAATTAAAGTCTCGTCAGAGTCAATTAATGGTAGTGGATGTGCGCGGTTGGTTTGAGTATTTCATGGGACATATCGCAGGAGCAAAACGCATGAGCCGCGATCACATTCTCAAAGAAATTCCCAAAGATCAAGCGATCGCCATTACCTGTCTTTCTGGGCATCGCAGCGATATGGCGGCGCAATGGTTAGTTGCTCAGGGCTATAGCAAAGTCCATAGTTTGCGAGGTGGTTTACTAGCTTGGCAAAGCGCTGGCTATCCTGTGCATCGTGGCAATCAACCTTAATCCTTAACATTCAAGCAGGAAGGCTTAATTCTATGACTCACAGCACATCAGACCAACCATCCCATGAATCTCTCCAGCAAACGAGCGATCAATTGATTGAAGGAACCGATGAGCATTTGCCTCAAAAATCATCCTCATCTAAAACCTTGCCAAAGCTATCACCCAAAGGCTGGGGAATCTTAATCGGTGGGGTGTTGCTGCTGACAGGTGGAACTTGGGCAGTTTTGCAAATGAACCGATCGCCTGATGTTCCAAAAACAACCGCCGCCCAAGCGATCGCTGTTTCTACAGTCACATTAAAATCACAATCGGTGACGAATACCTTAGAATTATCTGGCTCCATTCGTCCTGTGGAACAGGCTACGCTCTCCACAAGGGTGATGGGTCGGATTACAGCGTTATCATTAGAAGCAGGCGATCGCTTTCGTAAAGGTGATGTCCTAGCAAGCATTGATGTGATGGATATCAATGCTCAAACTGGACAAGCGCAGTTAGGAGTTGCCCAAGCCCAAGCGGAAGTATTTCGTTCTCAGGCTAGTTTAAATCAATTAGAATCGCAGAAATTAGAGGCGCAGTCGGCTTTGCGCTTAGCTCAAGTTACCCAGTCACGGATGTCTCGACTGCAAGCTGAAGGCGCAGTTTCGCAATCGGTATTGGATGATGCGAATACGGCGCTCGAACAGGCAAGGGCAAGGGTTGCTCAATCGGAAGCAGGGATTCGGCAGTCACAGGCGGCGATCGAGCAAACCCAAGCTGCCGTCAGTCGCGCCGAACTGAGCGTAATTTCATCGGATATCAGTGCCAGCTACGGCACAATCTTCGCTCCCTTTGATGGTGTGGTCGTTCAAAAAATGGCTTACGAAGGGGAAATGGCAGCCCCCGGGACTCCAATATTGAAAGTGGAAAATCCCAATAAACTAGAGCTAGAAATTTCTGTACCTGAAGAGAATTTGCGCCTAGTGCGAGTCGGACAATCAGTTAAAGTACAGATTGATGCGGTTAATCAAACCATTAATGGCACAATTCAACAAATCGTGCCAGCCGCCAATGCTCAATCCCGCAGCTTTATGGTCAAAATCCCTCTGAATAATTCCAGCAACTTAATTTCGGGAATGTTTGGCAGGATTGCTTTACCTTGGAGTTTGGAAAAAATTGAAGCAAAAAATGGATGAACGGCACATTAAGAGATGCCCAAATATTGGGCATGAGAAATCGAAGCACTAATGATTTAGGAGTACTAAGATAGTAGTATTTGCCAGAA
>JBIKYZ010000358.1:0-4472 GCA_044354985.1 Pseudanabaena sp.
CAAAAAGTATTTGTATCTATATGTAGCCATGTTTGAGTGGGCATACAATCTTAGCTGGATTGATTTTGATTTCCTTCGTCGTCTTCTTATGCCTCCTTCCACCTATTTACCTAGATGAGCCAAGATCCGTAGACTTTTGATAAAACTCTGATCGGGAATGGGGCAGAACAAAAGGCGTATCGGTATAGAGATAAGCAATAATCGTTAGCATAAGCGGATTACGCGCCAATGCCATAATTCGAGGGCGATCGTGCAAATTTCTGAGCAACTGCTCAACTGACTTATCATCACGCATACTCGACTGCCAAGGTTGCAAAAAGTTTTGAATTTGTTGATCCGTAAATTCCTCAACCTCCAAAGTCTGATTAACAACTTCGCTAAATTCATCATTATAAACTTGAGTACGGCAGGTAATTAAAACACGACATTTTGAGCATTGATCGATCAAATCTCTAATTCGTTGCACCACTTCTTGACGTTCAGCGCTATTGACTTCATCCATCCCATCAAAAAGCAATAACAAGGTTCCATTTTTCAACCCCTGTGCCACAAATCGATCAGCTTTAGGGAAATCATCCCTTTCTAATGCCTCAACTAAATACTGGTTAATCGATTTAGTGCGATCGCTCAGTCGATGCAACTCCAACAAAATTGGCACATACTGCCCAGAAGTAGCAAAACCACTTTCGGCATAACTCAAAGCAATATGCTTCAGTAGCATTGACTTTCCCGCCCCTGGCGCACCTTTGATCATTATCCGCCGTGACTCGGCGATCGCTCGATAAGCATCAACTCCTTCTTTTTTATCAGTCTCTTTTCTTTTATCATGACCATCAACCACTTTAAGCGGCACATAAACTTCCTGCATTTGCAGTGGTTTACTCCTAAAAGGAATCTTCAGTTCTCTATGCTTCTCAATTAACGCCTTCTGATAACGGCGCAGAGCTATACTCTGAAAAAACTTACTCCCCGCAAACCGATTGTAAATAGCAGTATTTATAACTTCAATCAGTTTTTCAAGAGATTTTTGTAACGACTCCTTAAAAGCAAAGAGAATAGCAATAATTCCAGCAGCAATCCAACCGATTTTGGGAACTATTTTCTCCCAAGGATCTGCTTCTTTAGCTTCCTTTAACCGAGAATATTCCTCTTCATAAATTTTGGCGATTTCAGGAGCTTTTAACCCAACAGTATTCGACTCAAACAACTTCAGCACAGTCGATGTCTGCATCGAACTATCAGTCTTTATATGACGCTCAGCATAACCTTTGATTTCTGCAATTAATTCTTCTCTCGGAGAAAGTGTAGGTATTGGAGAAGATGTTTGTTGAGCAGGTGCAGACAAAACAAATACTGTCAAACTAAATGCCAATAAGCTTGAGAGCAAATATTTGTTTTTTACTCGAAGCCCTTGCCAAAACTGCTGTTGTTTTTTGCCCATTTTGCCTTAACCTCAACATCCACATCAAATTGAATCAATTGTAGGACAAATGAAAGAAAAATTCTCTTAAAAAGTAAAAATTTTGTAGCTTCATTCCAAATAAACATCAAAATCCTTGAAAATTCACCATATTTCTAAGCCTTACCAAATAATTCTTCACTTTTCACTTAAGCGATCATCAGCGTAAGCGCTCTTTATCTATAGAGGATTAATTCCATGCACTGGGATTCCAATAATTGGTGAAAGACTTACTGGTTGAAATTGCTTGCGTTGGCGGCATCAAAAAAAGATTTAAGGCTTCAATAATCTCCCCAAGAGCTTTTTTCTCAGCCTTGAGTGGTGTACGGTTGAGAAATGCTTTCCATTGTTGAAGCTTGGCTGAGTCTTGAGCAAATTTATCACTCAATCCCTCTGGAAGCGTTGCTGGAATCTCTGTTTTCCTGCGTGCAAATGTATTTTTGATTGCCTCTGCCAAAATTTCTCCATCAAAAGAGAAATTACTGCTCAAATAGTAGAGATCGTAGTAGTCCTTCATTCGACTATTTAATAAACCCAACTTCACCATAGCTTCAAACTTTTCTGCCACAACAGTTTCCTTAGGATAGACAAACAAAATAGGTTTTGGTAAATCCAAAAGTACAGGGTATTCTATAATCTCTGGTTCTGGGGTCACATGATCTCCAAACCCAATATCGAATTGGAGACCAATCTCAATGCTGTCAAGAAAAGCCTTAAATTTTAGCCTTATTCCCTCATACTCTTGATCTTCTTTAATTTTGGAATGAATTTCGCCACTAAGGTCAAACGTAAGTCCATCATGCTGTTCGACATCGATCTGACAAATCTTACGGAAAATCTCAGCTAAACCTGTAGGTTCACTATCACCATAGGATAAGAAATCTGCATCTCTTGTTGACCGATAGGAATCTGTTGCCCAAATAGATAAAAGCATTCCACCTTTGAGAATAAACCATGATTTATATTCAGAACAACTTAGCCTGTATAAAACACGCTCTAAGGCATACCGCTCAAGAATTAGATTAAAGTCATTTCCTAGACGCTTTGCTTCGTTTCGTAAACGATCGCGAATAGAGGCTCCTATATTTTTTACAGCTTTTTTCGTCATGCCAATAGCTCAAGATATGGACGCATCACACTGCTCACACGACAAATTTTGGCAAAGTGCCAGAGTTCTTGGATAGAACAACGTTGCTGTTCCCGACATTCTTTAAGAGCCTCGATCGCAATATCTAGCCCCACTTTGCTGCGAAATTTAAAACAGTCAATAATGGTCTTAGCAGGACAAAAGACACGAATGGGTACACCCTCAATAATATGAGTCTCAACTCCTTCTTGAAGTACACTTTCTGACATATAAATTATTTTCAGGCTTACTTCAATTACTTTTGGCGGATGCGCTTTATTTGCGATCGCAAACCAAATTTCTGATGGTTGTTGAGTTGTAAGTCGATGAAAACTCAAAGCGGAAAGCAGGCAAATTACTCCCTGTGGATGACGAAGCGCTGGCTCCAAAAAACTATGGTGCCTAGTCATTGGTACGTTTAAATTACGATATATCCCATGTCCAAGGTGTTCGATCTCTTCCTCCTTCAGGAGTTTTTGCAGTTTTCCTTGGTGGTTTTCGCGTACAGACAAATTTCTGGGGCGAAAGAGTCCCGATGAAGGTATTTTCTGTCGAAAAGCTTTTGAAGTCAATGGTTAACCACCTATTTCTGTAGACTGCACGGTAATTAAGATCTAACTACCGATCTAATTATAGGTTATTTGGTTAAAAATATTACACAGCCTAGTTAATGATGATGTCATTTGCTATCAAGGAGATAGTATTTAGCCCGTTTATGTTTGTCAAGTTTCAGGCTATGAGATCGATAACCACTTCAGCGATCGCCTCTTTACCTTTGCTCTTGTCTCCCCTTTTGATTTTCAGCAATAACTTTAAGAGCGCGATCGACATTCTGAGCATCTTTCACAGTCACCTGACTCTGAGCAATTTCTAAACCTTTTTGCACCAGCAATGGCACATATTCGATATTTCCTTGCCTCAAGGCTTTTGCATCTAAGGTCAACGTATCCGTAGACTGCTCCCACGTTGCCCTATATTTACCTTCATTCCCTTTGCGCTCAAATACAAGATTCCCATTTTGAGATCCCACATATTCGCTCGGAGTAGCCAATACTTCTCGCCACTGCGATGCAATGTGCTGACTCAGTAACTGACCATCTTTAGACATCGCTTGCTGCGATTTTTTAGATATGCTCTCACCCGCAATGATTTCTTGGATACGATCTACATATTTCTCGCTCTTACCCAGATATTGAGCAGTTTCTCTCCATGCTTCTAGTTTCTGAATATCCGCAACGATGGAATTTGTAGCACTCTTGATGATCGGAAATGGCACAATTTTACCATCGACATAATCTCCCAATGGCTGAAAGTGCATTCCCCATGTGTTGCTATGTCCTTGAAATGTCAGTAATTCCTTAGCCCCATGTTTTTCCATACTCACCCATTGTTTCTGATATTCCCCATCAGTCAACATTTCCTGTGAGATTTTGTATTGTTTTCCCACTTGAAAGGCAACTTTCTGCTCTCCTGCATAGGCGATCGCGATATCTCCTTCCTTAAAGTTATAGGCGGCATAGGGTTCAAATCGCCGCGTTGTATGAGATCTCCCATGTCCGCGCATTGCTTCAATACAAGTATCCACGGGCAAGCGATTCACTTCTCCATGCATCTTCAGGGGATAAACCATCTGGATCGGTTTACCCATGATTTCTACTGGTTTTTCTATCTGGGCGGAAGAGGCTTGATAATATCCCTGTGGCTGCCAGTTTAACGCATAACCTTTCTCTTGCAGATAGACCATGACTAGCTGATCTGTACCTTTAGCATTGCCTAACAATATTTGACTACCTGCGGCGATCGCATGGTCTAGTAATGGCTGGTAATGAGTTTTGAATACTTGATTGAGGTCTTTTTCTATCTGCGGTTTGGTGCGATCATCTCCTT
>JBIKYZ010000359.1:0-4470 GCA_044354985.1 Pseudanabaena sp.
AAGCACGGTCGCTTACCTAAAAGTATTTTTCGTCTTGGGTTTGATTTCCTGCGTCACTTCATCTTTGACCTTCATCTCAATTCTCAAGCCTTTTTTAACTCCATTAAATTTTTGTCCTGTACTTAGGATCAAAGATTTTAACCTTTGTTCTTCTTCAAGATACAAGGGGCTAAGGAACAAAAATTTAATAAAACCCAAAAGTATTTCGGCGGGCTACGCCCGCCGAAATACTTTTGGGTTTATAAGGATCATTTTTCCTTGGAGTTCCCTAAAAGGCTGTATGATTGTTGTACGATTAAACTACTCTTTTTTGGAGAAAATCTAATGCTCGATCATATGACCTTTCGTGTGAGCGATATAGCTTGTACTAAAGCATTTTACAGCTCGACCTTGGCGACCTTGGGCTACAGCCTCAATCTTGAGGGTAGTTACGACGGAATGAATATCCTAGGTTTTGCCCATCCAGATGCCATGGAGCCTGATGGCAAGAAGGTTGATGTATGGTTTGTGGACGGTTCCTCACCCTATGGAGGTGCTGCTGCCACGACTAGCTGCCATCTTTGCTGGAGGGCAGAGAACCGTGCGCAAGTTGATGCGTTTTATCATGCTGCTATTGCTGCTGGGGGCAAAGATTATGGCGCACCAGGTTTGCGCCCCCATTACCATCCACATTATTACGGTGCATTCGTTATTGACCCAGAGGGCAACAACATTGAAGCAGTGTGTCATCTGCCAGAATAAGGTTTGGTGATTAGTATTTGTTTTTACCCTAACATTAGATAACTATAGCTATAAAAGCAAAAGTAATGGGCAAAGAACAACGAATTAGCTTCAGCAATAAAACTTGGACAGAAGTAGTAAAAGACTACGCTGGCAAAGACTTAGGCGAAAGAAAGAATTGGTATGGCTCCGTCGCTGATGCTTATAATCGTGTCAGACCCCGATATCCGCAAGCCGTGATTGAACATGTAATACAGCTTGCTCAGTTGCCCCCAAAAGCCAAAATTCTTGAATTAGGTTGTGGTCCCGCGATCGCAACAGTTCCATTTGCTCAGCTTGGTTTTTCGCTATTGAGTTTGGAGCCAAATCGAGAAGCTTCAGAATTAGCTAAACTCAATTGTGCAGAATATCCTAATGTCGAAGTTCAAAATCTAGCCTTTGAAGAATGGGAATTAAAACGCGATCGCTTTGATGCAGTTCTCGCCGCAACATCTTGGCATTGGATCGATCCTGCGATCGCCTATGTCAAATCGGCAGCAGCATTGAAAACACAAGGATCGCTCATTTTGTTATGGAATACTCCACCACAATTAGATCAAGAAACTTATCAATTGGTTGATGAGATTTATGAGGTCTTAGCACCTTCTATCCCCCTATATGCCAGACATGAAGGCAGAGCCAATCATCAAGCAGATTTTATGAAGTTCAGTGAGATGATCAGTGATTCAGGATATTTTAAAAATGTCAACTATGAATCTGCGATTCATCAAGTCAACTATAGCCTTGAAGACTATCTGCTACTTTTGAGTACGCTTTCACCCTATATAGCTCTAGCTGCGGAGAATAGAAATAATCTATTTGCAAAATTGAGAGAAGTCCTCCATAAAAATCATGGCGATCGCCTAAAGCTCTCTTTCATCTCCGCTTTTCACGTTGCCCTTAAAATATGACATTTTTTGATCTATATTCAATGATAGAAAAAGCAAATACTAAGCGTATTTTAATTTCTGTAATTGTTTTAAGAATTAGGTATTTCCTATATTTGTTAGACTGTTGAGCAGGTACTCTTTAAGATAATCTGATGCATGAAGTTGAAGTTCCATTAGGACTTCTTCTTGATCATTCGCTTTAGAATCTTGCGAAGGAGTAGTTTGCAGTGCGTTCTTCAACAAGTTAAAGAGTTTGAGGTTTGTACCAATGTGAAAAGTAAGCTCTTGCCCAAACACGCGCAGATACTGTCTTAACTCCTTATTCGTTTTTCCAAAAATGCTTGAGAGAAAAGTTTGTAGTAATGTTGAAAATTCTGGATTTGACATAATGTCATCATACAGTTGTTCAAAGGTATCGATACCACCTCTATCTAATTTGACATGCTCAGCCTGTCTAAAAGCGAGAGGAACCTGAATTATTGGATCGAACGAGTCGGGAAGTTCAGCAGAAAGTAAAGCGTGTGCATTTATGATACCAGCTCCTGCAACCTCAGTATCCCAACCATCAGGAGGATTAGCAGTTTGACGAAGCAATTTATCGAATACTAAAGGAATTCTTGCAAGTCCATATTTACTCTCTAAATAATCTCTTCCCCAATAAGAGAGCCAAAGTGCTGCTACACCCGCTACCAAGGCTACTGCAAACGAAGTTCCATTGCCTAGCTTTGTTCCATTAACTGGTATATCTTCTTGTTGCTCATTTTCCTCAATCTTGACTGTTGCACATAGTACATCCTCACCAGGAGCTGCAACATCAACTCGACTGCCCTTACATGAGTGATCAGCAATTTTGTTATGGTCTTTATTACTTGACGCAACGGCAATCACTGAGTCATAAGCAGCTGGCCAGACAACAAAAGGAAATCCATTACCTGCTGATGCCAACACAATCACGCCCTGTTTTTGGGCATTGATAATTGCCTTGCGCAAACCAAAAGTTGGTAACCCTCCCATACTGATTGAGATGACATGAGCACCTTGGTCAGTTGCATATTCAATCGCTCTCGGTAAATCTGGTTCCAACATTTCTCGAAGCAAGACAGACGGGGATATTCGCAGGGGGATTAACTTTGCTCCGTAGGCAACACCTGTAACACCAGAAATATTTTTATCGGCAGATTGCGCTCCTGGGGGGCTAATAATTACACTTGCCGTTGATGTGCCATGCCCTAGATTTGCTTGTGGATCTTTAAGCAGATTGCGATTAAATTCGTCAATAGGTGTATCATCTCCATCAATAAAATCGCGACCTCTATCAAGCAGCAAATTTGGCATGATTTCTGGGTGCAGTTGGTAACCAGTATCAGGATGAGCGATGATTACTCCTGCTCCAGGTTCCTTGACTTTAAAGAATGCATCCCAAGCTTCAGGAACTTTGATTGCGCGAAGAATAGGATCTGAGGTTTGTGGTAAGTCAGAAGAACCATCGGTTTTAAGGGTTTCGCTAGTATATTCACTAAATGTCTGAATATATGTTTTATTTGGTTCACTGGGCACTTCATTGGGGACTTCGTGGGGCACTTCATTGAGGACTTCGTGGGGCACTTCATTGAGGACTTCATTCCACATCAAGGAATTTGTAGAAGTTGCAAACATTGGTTCTACATATAGAATACTTGAAACATCAACACCGTGAAGACCACGCAAGAAGTATGTGATATCCCAAGCTTTTCCAGATGAGAAAGAAACATGCGATTTTGAATCAAGAAATATTCTGATCAGATCATCCGTTTGCACTGATGTTAAATTATCTTTCCAATCTGATAGCCGAGAAAAAATTGATAAATCGCTAGCGCGATCTACAATCTGCTTGATAATTTTGTGAACTGTACCTTCTCTTTTATAAGAGTTCTGAGGGATCAACTGTATCAAGAAACCCTTGAAAACAGGCAGTGTATTGTCTGAAAAATTAGGCATATCCATGTGTTTCTTCCTTGGAAATGATCAAAAAATTTAAAACAGAAAATGCTGCTATGACACTTGTGTTAAACATCTCAATTTTCTTTATCTAAGTCAATTATTAGCCCAGTAACGTAAGACCATTTTACCAATTATCTGGTTTCGGTGAACGATATCCCTCATAGTTTCGTTTGAGTCTTCGGTTTGATGAACAGCAATCAGTAGGTAAGAGTTCGGCGGGATCCTTCCTGAAACTTCAACACTCTGTCCTGACAACCCAGCAATTTGCTTCAAATTCAACCTTTTTTGAGCTGAGGGATCAGAAGAATTATATAAAACAACATCTCCCAATTGTGGTTTGCTAAAATTGTAGATAAACTTGTTGATAATTAGGCGATCTCCCTTTTGGACAATAGGAGACATCATCATCGCCAAGCGCTCACTAACTTTTATAGTATCAATTGCTAAGGGTATAGTCAAACTCACTGTTAGTAAGCTTACAAAACTCAATACAATAAGCATTTTTGCAAGCCATTGCCTAGGTGATAAATATTGCAAAAACTGCTGAGTGTTTTTTTGCCAATGTTCTCGCAGCAGGTTATGAGGGAATTGATAGCTTACTCCAACTCGTTGTAAAAGAAATTGCCTATCTGCCCAGTTTAAGAAGCAATCATAATTCCAAGGAGCTTTTCCATCCCACCAAATAAAAAGGCGAAGCATTAAATGTTGAATACTGATTAATTGGACTTTGGACAAGATTGAAGCAAAGAAAGAGCGGGATTAAGCGAAAAGGGATAATGAGAGTTTCAACTTTCAACCGAAAACAAATCATTATCCCTAAACCCATTATGCCAATAATTGT